>PKWB01000063.1 GCA_003131685.1 Candidatus Dormiibacterota bacterium | reverse complement strand
CATCGCGGAAACCCGTCCTGCACGAGCTTCAGCGTAGGGAGAAAACGCCTACAGAGCGCTTACTTTTTCGGAACGTTTGATCTGGACGGAATCAGCGATGCAACTGTGTGCGTGTCAGGGTGGGCGATGCGTGTGAGCGAGGCGGTGATATCGGTGCTGACGTTGCCGTGAAGGGAGGCTTGTGGGGCAGGGAGCAGCGGGTAGCGATGGCGCGATGGGATTGAGGGAGCCTCGGAACGGACCCTGCGGCCTGTGGCGGAACAGGTCGTATCTCTCGCATTTCGCGTGGCTTGACCCGGCTCGTCGCCACCAATCCAACCTTGGTAGCAAAAGGAGGGACACGTTGAAGGTGCGCCTCGCTGATCCCCGACGCCGACGCCACGGTAGTTGCGGGCGACAGCGGGTTACCCGCGTCGCGCGTCCATCGCGTGTCACGCCAGTCGCGCGTGAAGCGCGAAAAGCGCGTAACGTTCAGATTGAGCGCGGTGGATACAACAAGCGAACATCGCGTATGTCGCGAAACATGCGCATAACGTGCGAGCGCGCCGGCTGCGACCAATTAGAGGCGCCGACTCAGCGAAAGTGTAAGCACCCAGTAGGCGACCTGCTGCCATCATCGTCAGTGATGGCGAGAGCACGGCCCCAGACGCAACTATCCCTCGCGTGGTCCGACGCAGACGCTACGGCTGCGACGGAAGTGGCCGGCCGCAGAACGGATATCCCTGATGGGCACAGTGCCGCGGCAAGGCGCGCCTCAGGCCACACGACCGGAGATGATCACATCGTGCTAACGGTCGCTGAGGTGGCTCGCACACTCAATATCGGGCGGCGCCAGGCGTGGGAAATGATCTGGCGAGGCGATCTCCCAATCGTCAGACTTGGCCCGAGGACGATCCGCGTCGCTCGCTCCGTGCTCGAGGAGTACGTCGTCGTCAAGAGCCGTCCCTACGGGTCGTGACGCAGCAGAGATTCGCTCCCCGGTGAGAGGAGCCGGGCCATACGATCGACGGCGTCGCGTCGGAGTGAGTCGAGCACGCCGGTGTACACGTTTGCCGTCGTCGCGATTGTAGAGTGGCCGAGAAGCGCACTCACGGTCTTGAGGTCCACTCCTGCCGCGAGCCATAGCGTCGCCGCCGCATGCCTGAGGTCGTGAAAACGACGGCGAGGCAGGGCCGCCGCCTGCAAACAACCCTTGAAGTGACCACTCACGGTGGTGCCGTTGAGCGGGTCACCCGCGGCCGTTGTGAAAACGAGGTCGCCCCAGGACATCTCCCACGCGGAACCTGCGGACAGGCGGCGTTCTCGCTGCCGCAGCCGGTGGGCAGCAAGGATCGGCACCAGTGGAGCGGCGATGGGCACGACCCGCACGGACGACCGATTCTTTGGAGCCCACATCAGGGTCTCGCCGGCGATCCGAGCGATGCTGCCGGAGACGCGAAGCGTGCGCAAATCCAGGTTGACGCGGTCCCAGGTCAGCGCCAGGAGCTCCCCTTGCCGAAGGCCGGTCCACAGTGCCGTCGCGACCAGGGGCCCGATAGGATGACGGTCGACCGCGTCGAGGATATCCCGAGCCTCATCCGGGGCCATCGGTTCGATGCCCCGGTCATCGACGCGACGGGGATCGGCGAGTGCAGCCGCGTTGCGTGCAAGGAAGCCTTGGCGGATCGCGTCGTTGAGCGCGGTGCGCACCACCGCTCTGACGCGGTTCGCAGTGTGCGGGCTGCGTCCAGAAGCGACGATGGCGGCCGTCATCCGGTTCACGTCCGCAGGGCTTAGCCGGTTGAGTTTCAGGTGACCGATACGAGGCCCAACATGAAAGTCGACGAGTTGTCGGTAGCGCACCGCCGTTGAGCGCTTGAGATCGTGCTCGGTCTGGTTGAGCCACTGGTCGAGGTATGCCCCGACGGTGAGCGCGCCCCGCGGGGGATCGACCCCTTTGTGCCGCTGGGCCATCGCGTCGACGAGCTTGACCTCGACCTCAGCGCGGGTCTGGCCGTAAACGGATACCCAGCGCCGGCCGGAGGCGCTGGCAGCGTCGATATACGTAAAGCGGCCCTCCCAGAGGGAGCTGGCACCAGCAGCCCCACGGCGTCGCAACCGTATCCGCGCCCGGGTCTGCCCTTCCGTGACCTTCGCAGCCATTGCCCGAGATCCTAGCAAGATGTGGGTACGATGTGGGTATGGGCGAAAGTCATGCCTTCTGACCCACCCCATCCGTGTGGCCCAACCCTTATCGAATAAGGGTTTGTGATACCGGGCCCGGGAATTGAACCCGGACGAGGGTTTCCCCCCAGCGGTTTTTAAGACCGCCGCGTCTGCCATTTCGCCAGCCCGGCACCAGGATTCTATGGGTCGGTGCGACGTCCGGCTGTGGACGTCACTGTCCGGGTGCGGACTCGGGACGGCCGTATACTCCTGGAGCAGATGTTCGGTCGCCGCCCCGATGCCACCTACCGACGGAGCCAGAACGCCACCGGGCTACCCGTGGACCCGAGCCCGATAGCGCGTGGACTCGCCTTGCGGATCATCGACTCGTCGGATGATCCCCAGGAACGCAAACGGCTCGGACAGCTGCTCATCGATGAGCTCGACGCTCTTGCTGGTCTCCCCCATTGCGACCTCGTGGTGGCCGATCGTGCCCAGGTGCATTCGCACAACGGACAGCGCTTGCAGAGCAAGACCTACGGCTACTACCGCTGCACGTTTGCCGAGGGCGCCGTCAAGACGGCCCGCATCCGCATCTATCACAAGACAGCGGTGCGCCAGCAGGTCATCACCACGAAGGTTTTCCTGAACACGCTGCTCCACGAATGGGAGCACCATCACGATTTCGCCGGCCTCCGTCTCGCCCGCTCACCGCACACCGCGGGGTTCTACGCACGCCTGCGCGCTCTCGCGAGCGCGC
>PKWB01000108.1 GCA_003131685.1 Candidatus Dormiibacterota bacterium | reverse complement strand
AGCTTGTCGAGGTACTTCCCGGCGAGCGCGACCCCGACCGCGACCGCCAGCCCCTGACCGAGGGAGCCGGTGGCCACGTCCACCCACGGGATGATCGGTGTCGGATGGCCCTGGAGCCTGGAGCCGAAGGTGCGATAGGTCATCAGCTCCTCGTCGCTGATCGCGCCGGCTGCCTTGTAGAGGCCATAGAGGAGGGGCGAGGCGTGGCCCTTGGAGAAGATGAGGTGGTCGTTGTTGTCCAGCTCCGGGTGGGCGAAGTCGTAGCGGAGGTGGCGAGCCGCCAGGACTGCGATCAGATCAGCGGCGGACATGCTGGAGGTCGGGTGCCCGGACCCTGCCTTGGTGCTCGCCCGGATCCCGTCGACGCGGATCTGCTGAGCGACCTCGCCCACAAAATCGAGCGCAGGATGCGCTCGTGTCTCGACGCTGCCGGTCACTGCCATTGGATCCACCTCCGTTGAGCCTCTGAACTTGAATCATGCCGCGACNNGTCTGACTACGGATCAGAAGGTCGGGGGTTCAAATCCTCCTGGGCGCACCACCCAGATCACCAGCAGAGCTTGGTCTCGCTCAACCAGTCAGATATGCCGAGGCAGGTCGGGCCCGTACCCGACCACCCCACATCCGTAGAGTCCGGGCATGGAGAGCCCTGGCCAGGAAGACGAGCGGCTTTGCAGTCGGCCCAACTGAGTAGGCGCAACCATCCAAACGCGGCATGAGCTAGCGGCTGTTGACGTTGCCCACATGCGGGGGCTGGAGATCGGACCGCTTGCGTCACCGCGCGTCCGCAAGGACGAGGGTCCTGTCCGGTACGTCGACCACGCCAGCGCGGCAGAGCTCAAGGAAAAGTACGCGACCGATCAGGGCATGCGGGACCGACTCGACGAGATCGTGGATGTCGACTACGTGCTCGGGGAGACCACGACCATCTCGTCGGCGGTGGCGGCCGACGCGCCGTTCGACTATGTCATCGCGTCGCACGTCATCGAACACATACCCGACACGGTGGGCTGGCTCGACGACCTCACGCGTGTCCTGCGGCCCGGAGGGATCCTCTCGCTCGTCATCCCGGACAAGCGGTATTGCTTCGACGTCAATCGGTCGCTCACGGAAATCAGTGACCTCGTCGATGCCAATCTGCGCGGGCTCCGTCAACCGAGTTTCCGACAGGCCTATGACTTTTACGCAAAGGCAATCGGAGGCGTGGTCGACCCGGCCGCGGCGTGGGCCGGAGCCGACTACAGCCAGGCTGTCCGCCAGGATTTTGCCGACCCTGACGTCGCCGCTTTCGAGGCCTGCCGCCGCATGCAGACGAGCGACGAATTCGTCGATGTGCATTGCCACGTCTTTACACCCGACTCCTTCCTTGGCCTTCTCGACAAGCTGGCTCGGCTCGATCTCATCGACTACGAAGTCGCCGCATTCGTCCCCACCGAACGCGATAACTTTGAGTTCTACGTGAGCCTGCGCCGGCTTGACGCTTCGGCGGGGAGAGAGTCGCTGCGGCAGGCGGAACAAGCGTCGATCGCGCGTGCGCGCAGTCAGGACCCGCCTGCGAACGGTGTTCAACCACGGCTCGCGCTCATGGGAGTGAGCCCGGCAGAGGAGCGACTGCTGAACCTCAAACGCCGTTCGCTCGCGCGACTGCGCGCAACCCTGAAGCGAGGCGGCTGAGTTCCGATCGGGTCCCTGGGTGGGAGTCGGCCGTCGAGGTTGGGTTTTGAGCCTGGCGGTGCCTATATGCAGGTGATGGACCTGTCAGTGGCCACAGCGACGTGTCGTGTGAACTCCGCCGCCGGAGTGGGCTGTCAGGATCCCGACGGACGTGTGGCAGCGATCTACGTCGCCTGCTATCAGCAGCTGGTAGGGCTGGCGACGATGCTGACCGGCGGTCGCGCTCTAGGCGAGGAGATCGCACAGGAGGCCTTCGTGATCGCGCTGCAACAGGAGCGGCGCAAGCCGGGCTATCTCACCGACCCGGCCTGGCCGTGGCTTCGCATCACCGCCGTGCGCTTGGCCGGCCGGAACCGCCAGCGTTCCCTGCGTGAGGCGCTGATGTACCGGTTGCGAGGCGCGGAGGCCGAGCCGTCGAAGGAGTGGGACGTTGAGACGATCGACATCGTCCGGGCACTCCGTCGCCTGCCTTCGAAGATGCGACTGTGCGTGATCCTGAGTCACGTCGAGGACCAGAGCACGGTCTCGATTGCAGCCATGCTCGGATGTTCCTCGCAAAACGTCGATGCCCAGTTGCGCAGGGGAAGGGAGCGACTCCGGGCGCTCCTCGGCGAGAGCTACAACCTGGACGAGGACTAGGGGAGTTCCGTGAACGACCTTCTCCATGACGGCGCACTCTCGCACCGATTGAAGCGTGCCACTGCCCAGGTCGCGCAGACGACGCCGCTCCGGTTTGCGATCGCGCAGCCGTTGACAGCGCGTGAGAACAGCGCGGTCAAAACGCCGCGCTCGCGGCGCATGGCGCGCTCCCGTATCGGCGTTGCAGTCGCGGTGGTCCTCGGAGTGGCTCTCGCCGGTGGCACAACCTATGCGGGCATCACGCTTCTGCAGTCGGTGACCCAGGGCGATCCGGGTGCTGCAGCGGTGTATCGACAGAACCTCGGAGACGCACTCGCCCTGTCGCAAACCCGCGACGGGGTCACGTTGACGATCGAGCGGGCATACGCAGATGTGAACGGCGTGATGATCACCTACGCGGTGAACCCACACTCGAGCACGTTGATGTATGGCGGTTTTGCGACCCCCACCGGCCAGCCTGCCGTGAGCGATTCGCACGGGCAGACCCTGGCCGGGTATGACGCCTACTTCCAGACAGATCCTCAGACCAACGAGTCGGTTGGCATCATCAAATACGACGCCGAATCGATCCCCGCAACCGTCCGAGAGCTCGCGCTCACGGTCACCGTTCCCGGTCTGCACATGGAGAACCGGGCCGGTTCAAGCCTTGCCGGCGCCTACGCATTCCATTTCCTCGTCCCCGTGTCGCCAGGGCAGACCACAACCGTGGACAGAACGGTCACCGTCCACGGGGTCGGGGTCACCCTCGACAGGGTGGTGGCGAGCCCATCGGAGACGCGGATCTACCTACGGGCCTCGGTGGGGTTCTCGCGGGATGAGCCGTACCTGACCGCCCGCATCACGGGCAAGGGCTACGACACAAGAGCGGGGGCGATCACAGACCCGACGGAACTCGTTGAGATGGGTATCACGTTCCAGGCACCGAATGGCGAGGAAATCGAGACGTTCAACGACACGCTGTACGGGAAGCGGGGGAGCTTCACCGTGACAATCGACAGCATCGGCAGCAGCGACCGGATCGTCGGTCCGTGGGTGTTCCATTTCGTCGTCCCGTAATGCGCGAGGGGCCCAAGACTCCGTCCCGACGACGCCACTCGATTCGCTCTAAGCTGCCCTCATGAGGGAGGGCGACAGATGAGCGGTATCGGGGTCACCTTCCTGTGGTTCCCGATTGTGTTCGGCCTCGTCTGGGTTGCGGCGCTCGTCTACTGGATCGTGGTCATCGTCGAGGTGTCGAATACCCCCGACGCGCAGTTCCGCGCGGCCGGCAGCGAGAAGGTCGTGTGGCTGCTGATCGTGATCCTGGGCGGGATCATCGGGTCCCTCGTCTGGCGGTTCGCGAAGCGCGACGAGATCCTGCGGCACCGGGGCGCTGTCCCCCCGCCGCCGCCCGGCTGGTACCCGGAGGGTGGCACGGGAACGCTTCGCTGGTGGGACGGCTACCGGTGGACCGACATCCGTCATTTCCCCCCACCACCCGGTTAGCAGGGAGCGCGTAACCAACCGTCGTCCGGCCCGTTTGAACGAGCGCTCCTGCACACAATCCACCGGAGGGTTTCCCCAGTGACCCGGGTCCTCAAGCTCGCGGCAGCAACCACCGGCGCCGCAGTCGTCGCAACCGCAGCATTCCTTCTCCACCCGCGTTCAGGAGCCCGCCGCCGGGCTGCCGCGCGGCGCGCAACCGTCGGGGTGGCGAACCTCGTCGGGTCGGCTGTGGACAAGCGTCCGCGCCGCTCAGGGACCGCCAGCTGGGATGAGACGCTCGCCAACCGCGTCCGTGTCGCTCTCTCCCAGGGCTTCGGCGACCTCGCGACCGGCATCGAGATCCGCGCCAACCACGGCGTGATCACGCTTCGCGGCGAGGTCGACGAGCTGACCGACATCACCCGGTTCGAGACCGCCGTCCGCGAGGTCGGCGATGCCGTCGACGTCGACAACCTGCTCCGGCTTCGCATGCGCGACTCGCGTCCCCGCGTTCTCACGGCGTAGCCGAAGCACCGCTCGATGGGCGACACTCCGCTGGTGTCGCTCGCCTTCCCCCCGCCGCTGGAGCCGATGCTGGCGCGAGCAGCTCCAGACATCCCACGGGAAGGGACCTGGCTGTACGAGCCGAAGTGGGACGGATTCAGAGCGATCGTGTTCCGCGACGGCGCCAACGTGCACATCGCGAGCCGGAACGCCCTCGCCCTCGAGCGATACTTCCCCGAGCTGATCGAGCCGCTGAAGGCAGCGCTCCCGGAGCGCTCCATCGTTGACGGCGAGGTGGTGATCGCGACCGATCACGGCCTGGACTTCGATGCGCTCCAGCAGCGCATCCATCCGGCCGCATCCCGGGTGCGAATGCTCTCCGAGAAGACGCCGGCGTCAGTGGTTCTCTTCGACCTGTTGGGACTGGACGATGATGACCTGCGCGAACGGCCCCTCACCGAGCGGCGCAGCGGGTTGATGCGTGCCGTGGCGAGCAGTCCCACGGTCGGGGTCACGCCCCAGACCACCGACCCGGATGAGGCGGCCACCTGGTTCACCCGCTACGAGGGAGCGGGGCTCGACGGCGTTGTCGCCAAGGAACCTTCGGGGACGTATCGCCCCGGCGAACGCCGCTGGGTGAAGGTCAAGCACCTGCGCACCGTCGATTGCGTGGTCGGCGGGTACCGCCTCGCCAAGGACGGCAAGGGCATCGGATCGTTGCTCCTCGGCCTCTACGACACCGATGGCGCGCTCCACCACGTCGGACACACCTCGTCGTTCGACGTCGCCGAGCGACGCGCGATCCTCGCGAAACTCCAGCCGCTGGTCGGAGGTGACAGCTTCGGCCAGGGTCGAACCCCGGGTGGCCCGAGCCGCTGGCAGCGGTCCGCCGACAGCGCCTGGACGCCGGTGCGTCCCGAACTCGTGTGCGAAGTCTCCTTCGACCACCTGCAGAGCGGCCGCTTCCGCCACGCATCCCGTTTCCTCCGCTGGCGGCCGGACAAGGATCCGCGCTCCTGCGACTTCGAACAGCTGTCGCCGCCGGAAGAGTTCTCCCTCGACGACATCCTGGTCACTCGGGGTTGATGCATCCCGCGTGCGACGGCCCCGCCCGAGTGCAACAGCAATGAGCGTAGAGTGCCGGCGCGGTCATGGCCGGTACTGATTACAGCTCGTACCTGCGCATCGACGAGCTTCTCGACCTCCAGCACCCTCTCACCGAGGGCGCGCACGACGAGATGCTGTTCGTGGTCATCCATCAGGCCTATGAGCTCTGGTTCAAGCTGATCCTTCACGAGCTGGATGACGCAGTCGCTGAGCTGCAGGCAGGCCGTCCTCAGGGAGCGATGGCACCGCTTCACCGCACGGTCCGCGTCGACGAGTTGCTGATCGCACAGTTACGCGTGCTCGAAACCCTCACGCCGGAGGGATTTCTCGAATTCCGAGACCCACTCAAACCCGCCTCCGGACTGCAGTCCGGTCAGTTTCGCGCCATCGAGGTTCTCGGCGGCCTCGACGGGACAACCCCGGCGGGCGCTTCGCCACTCTCGCATCACGACCAGGAGGAGTTGCGCCGGCGTGCAGGTCTGCCGACGCTCTTCACCGCGCTCTGCGCGTCGCTGCGCGCGCACGGGCTCGACGCGCCGGTTGGCGACAGCCCAGAGCTGCGCGAGCGCCGCATCGAGGCGCTGGCGACGCTGTACCGCGACCATACGACCCCGGAGCGCGCGGTTCTCCACCGCGTGTGCGAGCTGCTCCTCGACCACGACGAGGCGATCGCGCGCTGGCGCTTTCATCATTCGCTGATGGCGGCGCGCGAGATCGGTTCCCGACCCGGCACCGGCGGTGGCGGCATCGCATATCTCGACGGGACCATCGCGCAACGATTCTTCCCCGAGCTCTGGGAGGTCAGGAACCGCCTGTGAGCCCGCGACTTCCAGACAATCTCGACCGAAACGCATGCGCCGCGCTGGACGCTCGGGATCCGCTCGCGATGTTTCGCGATCGCTTCCTGAACGACGGCTCGACGATCTACCTGGACGGCAACTCCATGGGGCGCCTGCCCAAGGCCGCCGTCGCGCGACTCCAGGAGATGGCCGAGCACGAATGGGGAACGATCCTCGTGCGTGGCTGGACCGAGTCGGGGTGGATGGAATCGCCGTTCCGAGTCGGCGATCGCATCGGTCAGCTCATCGGCGCGTCAGCGGGCGAGGTCCTGGTTGCCGACACAACATCCGTGGGCCTGTTCCGGCTGATGACGTCGGTCCTGCGCGCACGACCACAGCGTCGCGTCATCGTGACCGAGGTGAGCAACTTCCCGACCGACCTGTACATCGCCCAGGGCGTCGCCGAACTGCTGGGCTGCGAGGTCCGTGCAGTCGAGCGGGGCGCGCTCGGCAACGCGCTGGACGGCGAGACCGCCCTGCTCCTGCTGACCGAGGTTGACTTCCGCTCCGGCGAACGCCACGACATGGGCGCGCTCACCGAGGCAGCCCATGCCGCCGGCGCACTGACGCTGTGGGACCTCTCGCACTCGGCCGGCGCCGTCGAAATCCGGCTCAACCATCACCGAGTCGACCTGGCGGTCGGCTGTGGCTACAAGTACCTCAACGGTGGGCCCGGGTCCCCGGCATATGTGTACGTCGCCGGCGCGCTCCAGGAGGAGCTGCGCAACCCGATCCAGGGATGGCTGGGCCACGACAATCCGTTCCTCTTCGACTCCGAGTATCGCCGCGCACCGGGAATACGCGGTTGGATGAGCGGCTCGCCTCCCGTCCTCGCGATCGGGGCACTCGACGTCGGCATCGACATCCACCTCGAGGCCGGGCCTCGCGCCGTGGGGGAGAAGGCGGGATTGCTCACCGAGGTCTTCATGCGTCTTGCACGCGCCCGCCTTGACCCGCTCGGATTCGAGGTTGCCACGCCGGCGTCATCCGACCGTCGCGGTGCCCAGGTATCGCTCCGGCACGGTGACGGGCGCGCGATCATGCGCGCCGTGGCGGACCGCGACGTCATCGGCGACTTCCGTCCGCCCGACATGTGCCGCTTCGGACTGGCTCCTCTCTACACGCGCTTCGTCGACCTCTGGGACGCGGTCGAGCGAATCGCGCAGGTCGTCGAAAGCGGCCTGAACCGGCAGCGGCAGTACCGCGAAGAGGGTGCGATCCCCTGAGCTCAGCTCGACTGCGGCGCGGTGTACACCACTATCGGCTTGAAGACGTACGGCGTGACGATGCACGCGCCGTCTTCCTGGCAGACCCTGAATCCGAAGATGATCCTCAGATACCCCAAGCCGGCATGGAGCGTCTGGAACGACCAGACCTCGGCGCCGGGGAATCCGCAGAGTTGCTTCAGGTGGCATGGAGGATCGGCGGTTTTCGCGAGGATGCCGGCACTCGCTGACTCGACGGTCTCGCCGAGCCCGGGCAGCAGCACGACCTCGACGGTCGTGCCCAGCGGCACCCGAACCTGCGCGGTGGTCCTCGGCTGGATCACAAGGATGGATCCGTCACGCCCCTGCAAGTCGGAGACCACCGGCACCTCCGTCGGTCGGATGACGGCGGGCTGGGGGCGAGTCACGTAGAGCACCAGTGTGATGACCGCGCCGAGCGCGATCGGGATGAGCACGGCCGCTGTGATCAGCAGCCATCGCAGTGTCGAGGCAGGCCTCGATCCGCCGCTCAGCGTCGAGTCGTCTCGCGAGGTGCGCGCCATGCCGAGAAGAATGACCACGCGACGATGAGCACCACCATCGCGATGATGATCCAGAGCGCGTAATTGCTGATCGTCTGCGCCACCGTCACCGCGGGCTGGCCGATCGCAAAACCCGCGCCGACGATGAGCCCGATGTAGGCCAGCGTGCCGATGAGGTCGGCAATGATGAAGACGATGAACGGCATCCCCGCCTCGCCGGCCGCCATGTAGAAGAACAGTGTGGGGGCAGGCAGAAAGGGCGCGCCCACGATCGTCCACACGCCGTATTTCTTGAAGAAGCGCTCACCTCGTGCAGCTCGTTTGCGCCAGCGCGGATCGGTGTCGCTCAGGTAGTTGATGATGCTGCGCCCATATCGCTTCCCCGCCCAGAAGAAGAACGGGTCGGTCAGCATCGAGATCGGGATCGGCGCAATCAGCGCCAGCAACAGTGGGACTCTCCCGACCCTCACGAAACCACCCGATGCAACCATCGATGCGATGCTCCCGCGGAGTGCGCTGAGCAGCACCGGGTTGCGGCCGAGGAGCAGCGGTGTGAGCGGCAGGCCCACGTACGAGTAGATGGTGCTGGCGATAATCGGCCCGACGCAGAGCACGTCCTTGACGCCGATGCGAGGACGCGGTCGTTGCGGCTCCGCCGTGTGGTCGACGACCAGCGTTTCGCTGTCCATGGACCCATTGTCACCCCTCTCCCGAGAGGACGCCCTCAGGCGACGTCGCGGATCGGTGTCTCGAGGGCGAGTGCGGGTGCCGCCTTCCGGCTCTGGCCGATCAGCAGGAGGACCACCGCGCCGACGATCAGGGTGGCGGCCACGAGCGTGAGCGGGGTCACCTGCTCGCCCAGCACCACCGCGCCGAGCGCGACTGCCACGACCGGGTTCACGAATGCGTAGGTCGATGCCGCGGTGACCGAGACGTGATGGAGCAGCCAGATGTAGGCGACGTAACCGACCAGCGCGCCGATGAGCACCAGGTAGACGAAGGCCGCGATCGAGGCGAAGGAGATGTTGCCGAGGTGGACGCGACCAAGCTCCCCGGTGGCGACGCCCGCGACGCCGAGGAGCAGACCGCCGGCGATCATCTCCATCGCGATCGCCGTGAGCGGCTGCCTGGGTGACGGTGCCTCGGGTGCGTAGAGCGAGCCGATCGCCCAGAGGACCGGGGCCAGCAGCACGACCAGCGTCTGCCAGTGGCCGGATCCGCTGCCACCCGGACGGACCAGCAGGACGATCCCGGCGAGGCCGAGCGCGATGCCGATCGCCGCCGGCCAGTTGATCCACCGGCCGCCGAACGCCGGCGCGAACAGGGCCATCCAGAGCGGCACCGTGGCGATGATGAGCGCGACGAATCCGCTGGGGAGGTACTGCTCACCCCAGGCGACCCCGCCGTTGCCGAAGAGCAGCAAGCACGCGCCGATGATCAGCGCCGACCGCCAGTGGATCCTGGTGAGCCGCTCGCGAGGCGCTCCCGGTCGGTGGGTGAACGCGAGGAGCAGCAGCCCGGCGAGCACGAACCGGGCGGACGACATGAGCAGCGCGGGGATGGTCTCGCTGGCGATGTGAATCGTCAGGTACGTCGAACCCCAGATGACGTACACCGCGGCAAAGGCGATCACGATCTGAGCGCGAGATGCCTGGGGACGGGGGATCAGGTGCGTAGACACGTTCTGTGTCATTTGTTATGATACAAAGCGATGAACGTACCGATACGTTATCACATCACCGGACGGCGGGCGTCTGAGATCGCGGAGAGCGTCGAGCGCGGGATTCGCGAGGGCGAGCTCACCGCCGGAACCCGTCTGCCGACCGTCCGATCGCTGGCCTCCCATCGCGGCATCAGCACCGCGACGGTGGCATCCGCCTACCGCGAGCTGCGCCGGCGTGGACTCGTGGCCGGTGCCGGCCGTCTCGGCACAACCATCGCGCCGCGTGTTCCCCCGTCGCCGCGGGGCAGGCCGATCGTCCCCGCCGGTGTCGTCGATCTGCTCTCCGGCAACCCCGACCCCGCACTCCTGCCCGACCTCGGAGCCGCATTCGCCTCGCTGCCGCACACGCCGGTGCTCTACGGCGCCGCCGGCTCGGACAGCGAGCTGGTCGCGCTCGCCGCCGCGCGGCTCGATCGCGACCGCGTGCCGAGCGACCACCTGACGGTCGTCGGCGGCGCGCTCGACGGGATCCAGCTTGCGCTGATGGCCCACGTCCGGCCCGGCGATCGCATCGCCGTGGAGGATCCCTGCTATCCGGGGATCATCGACCTTGCGTCCGCGCTCGGTCTCACGGTCATCCCGGTGGCGATCGACGACCGCGGTCCGACCCCGGAGGGCCTCGCTCGCGCGCTCCGGGGTGGCGCCGTCGCCTGCGCGCTCACGCCTCGCGCCCAGAATCCGTACGGGTCGGCGGTCGACGCTGAGCGCGCCGCGGAGCTCAGAGCCGTGCTCGCGGGGCATCCGTCGGTGTTGGTGCTCGAGGACGATCATGCCTTCGATATCACGGAACGCGGATGCCAGTCGCTCTGTGAGGCGGGGCGGGCTCGCTGGGCACATCTCCGCTCAGTGTCGAAATCGCTGGGACCGGACCTCCGGCTCGCCGTGATGTCGGGCGACGCAGTCACGGTCGCCCGCGTCGAGGGCCGGCGCCTACTCGCCGCCGGCTGGATCTCGCATCTCCTCCAGCGGCTGGTGGTCTCACTGTGGAGCGATCCCGAGGCGGCGGCTCATGCGGCGACGGTCGCGGCCATCTACACCCACCGCCGCGAGTCGCTCCGTGCCGCGCTGAGCGCGCGCGGCATCGAGTCGCACGGCCGATCGGGTCTCAACGTCTGGATCCCGGTGGCTCATGAGGATGCCACTGTCGCGGCGCTTCAGGAACGCGGATGGGGCGTCCTCGCCGGGGATCGTTTCCGGATTGCCAGCCCTCGCGGCATCCGCGTGACCACGTCGCGCCTAGAACCCGACGACGCCGTGCGCTTCGCCGAGGACCTCGAAGCTGCGCTGACACCGCAGCCGTCGCGCCTGAGCTGACCCGGTCGATGGCGGATCATCAACGCGAGCGGATGTATGAGGACCGGGCCCGTGCACTCTCATTCGGCGGTGTGGCGTCGCTCTACGACAAGGCGAGGCCCTCCTACCCTCCCGCACTCATCGACGCGCTGATGGCGTTCTCACCGCGACGAGTGCTCGACGTCGGTTGCGGTACCGGCAAGGCGTCCCGGTTGCTCCTCGAGCGGGGATGCGACGTGCTCGGTGTCGAGCCGGATCCGTCCATGGCTGCAATCGCCCGCAGCCACGGGATCACGGTGGAAGAGGCGACGTTCGAGATCTGGGAACCCGGCGGGCGGATGTACGACCTGATCGTGTCCGGGCAGGCCTGGCACTGGGTGGATCCTGAGCTGGGCGTCCTCAAGGCAGCCTCGCTGCTGCATCCCGAAGGACATCTCGGGGTGTTCTGGAACCGTGGACGGCCGGACAGCGCCGCCGAGGAGGCGCTCGAGGCGGTGTACAGGCGTATCGCCCCGGAGATCGCCAACACCAACGTCGCGATCAAACCGAGCGAGGAGCCGCGCGACCGGCTGCGGGAGTTTGCTCACGGTGATCTCTTCAGCGACATCGAGGCGCGGACCTTTCCCTGGGAGACGAGCTACGACCGGGCGAGCTGGACCGAGTTCATCGCCACCCACAGCGACCACGTTCGACTCCCGGAGTCGCAGCGGCGTGCGCTCCTCGACGCCCTCGGCGACGCCATCGACGCGCTCGGCGGCACCATGACGTACCACTATTCGACGTTGCTGGTGCTGGCGAAACGGAGGATGTGATAAGCCGGGCGGCGTGAGCCACGTCGCCGAGGAGGCGAGAGCACTCGGGTTGCGTCTGCTCTCGCGACGATGGGACGATCCGCCGCACACCATCGACACGATGGACAGCGCGATCGCCGAGATCGCTGTGCTGCGCCGGGTTGCGGTCGATTCGGAGGACACGGAGGCATTGCAGGAGGTGCTCGCGGAGCTCACCGAGATGCGGAGCCAGCTGCTGTCGTGACTATGATCGACGGCTTCCAGATCGCCCTGGGCGGCGTGATCCTGCTGGTGGCGATCTACGACGTCTTCCAGTCCGTGGTCATGCCCCGGCCTGCGGTGGGGCGGGTTCGCCTCAGCTTCACGCTGATTCGCGGCGCATGGCGCGCCTGGCGAAAGGTCGCGGAGGTCCCCAGGCGGCTGCAGAACCGTGAGACGGCACTGGCCGCGTTCGCGCCGATGATGCTGGTGACCCTGCTCGTCATCTGGGGCTTCGCGCTCATTCTCGGATACGCGCTCATCTTCAGCGGCCTGCACGCCGGCCTGCAGCCACAGCCGGATTCGTTCGGCACCGCTCTGTACTACTCAACCGGCCAGATGCTGTCCTTCTCCGTCGACGGCATCGGCGCAACCGGCGTTGCCACGAGCACGTTCGCGGCTATCGAAGCGGCAAGCGGCTTCGGTCTCTTCGCGCTGGTGATCAGCTTGCTGTTCTCGCTGTTCAATTCCTTCCAGCGGCGCGAGACCGCGGTGGTGGCGCTCGACGCGCTGGCAGGGGCACCCCCGACGGGCATCCAGCTGCTCGAGACCTGCGCCAAGGACGCCATGCCCGAGCAGCTGGTCGCGACCTTCGACGAGTGGCGGTTGTGGACGGTGGACGTCATCGAGAGCCATCTCTCCTACCCGCTGCTCTTCTACTTCCGTTCCAGCCACGACAACGAAGCGTGGGCCAACTCCTTCGGCGCTGTGATGGACGCCGCAACCCTGGTGCTCACCACCATCGACGGAGGACCGGTCGGCCAAGCACGCCTCATGCACAAGGTCGGGACCCACTTCGTCGCCGACATGCGCGACCACTTTCGGTACGAAGGCGAACCGGTTGTGGGAGTGGAGCGCGAGGAGTTCGACGAGGCGTGCGCGCGCCTCGAGCGCGCCGGGTATCAGCTGCACAGCCCGGATAAGGCGTGGGCGGATTTCAGCATGCTGCGCAGCAAGTACGGGGCCTGGCTCAACCAGACGACCAAGGGCCTCGGTGTCCCGCCGGCGCCCTGGATCGGCGATCGTTCGTACCTTCCCCATCGCGAGCGAGCGCCGCTCGGTCCTGGTCAGCGTCGCGTCGCCTGACCGCCATCGATGACGTAGCCATCGCATCGGCGCACGGGGAGCGGCGGATAACGGGGGAATCGCTTGTCGGTATCCGCCAGCCCACAGAGCACGAAGGTCGATCGAGCGCCCGGGACCAGTCGCGCGTGCACGCAGGACGCGCAGAGACCCGGATCCGTCGGAGGGTTCGCACGCACAGGAACATCGTGCGCGTGCCGGTCGCACCAGCGCTTACCATGCGCGGGCAATGCCCGCCCTCACCGTCACCGAGCATATCGACAATGCCGTGCGCAAGATCGACAGGTCGACAGCCATCGACCACTGGGACCGCAACCTCGGGCGATACGACGCCGAGGAATTGATGTCCGAGGTGCTCGGCAGAAAGCTCACGAAGGGGCTCCTTGACCGCGTCCTCGACGGCACATCAAAGAAGCGCTTTGCGGCGATGGTCGCGCGACGCGTGAAGGGCGAGCCCATCCCGCGCATCAAGGGTCACTACCCGTTTCGCGGACTCGATCTGCTGATCAGGGACAACGTTTTCGTGCCACGAGCGTCGAGCGAGCTGCTTGCCAAAGAGGCGATCAAGGCGTTGCGGCGGCAGCGTGGGTCGCAGGTTGCGGTGGACGTCGCCACCGGCGCGGGTCCGGTGGCGCTCGCGGTCGCGAACGAGGTCCGCACCGCAGATGTCTGGGGTGTCGACATCTCGACCGATGCTGCTCAGCTCGGCAAGGACAATGCGCACCGCCTCGGATTGGGCAATGCGCATTTCCGCGCAGGCGATCTGCTCGATGCGCTGCCGCGGCGGCTTCGCGGCACGATCGATGTCTTCACCATCCATCCCCCGTATGTGCTCGGCAGCGACCTCAAGGAGCTGCCGCGAGAGATCCGCGAGTTCGAGCCACTTGTGTCGCTGACTGACGGGTCGGATGACGGTCTCGGGCTGGTACGCAGGCTCGCGGCTGAGGCGCACGACTGGCTGAGGCCGGGTGGTGTCCTGCTCGTCGAGGTGGGGACCTACCTGTCGCGCAGGACGCAGGCGACACTTCGGGCTGCCGGCCTCGTCGATGTGACCTGGACCAAGGATGAGCTCGGTGTCACTCGTGTTGTGTCCGGACGCACCCCACGGAGCAACGCGCGCACCGCTGGTTGACGCCGGCCAGGTTCGGGGGCGGGAAGGTCCTCGATTGCGCCCGTGGTATCGGTCAGCCTCGGTCAGGCGACGTCGTACGGGTCCGGCAGCGCCACCTCGTGTGCCGGTGATGCCTGCCTCCCGGTCAGCTCGGTCGCCGGGTGCGCCTGTGTCCGGACACCGGTCAGGAGCGAATCGCCCTCATCCGCCCGCATCAGCTGATGTCGCAGGGTCTCCATCTCATGCTCGAGCGCCACCTTGGCGTCGATCACCCGGAGCAGCTCGTCGCGTAATAGCGAGGCCTGGCGAGCGGGATCGGGATCGTGGGTGATCGCAGCGATACGCTCCTCCTCGTGCTCGCGCCAGCGAATCGCGAGCAGGGTTGCGGTGCCGTCCGGGGGGCGGTAGGAGCGTGCGCCGGCCTCGACCACGCGACGGATGATCGCCGGGCCGCTGGAGGTGTTGAGGCGTTGGCGGAGATGCAGGGGATGGCGTGGCGGCGGGTCGGTCAGGCGGAGTCGCGGCCAGTAGATGCGCACCGCGCCGTCGTAGACCGAGAGCATCCCCAGCCGCTTGGTGAGGCGGTGCGAGTCCTCGACGCGAGGCATGACGAAGACGTGCGCGAGCCCGCAGAGCTCGCGGGCGGTGAGGGCTGGATTGCCGGCATCGGACGGGTAGGTGCCGTCCTCCTCCTTGATGGCGCTGAACAGCACGACCGGCAGCCGGCGGCCGGGATCGAGGAGGCACGCCTGGACAAAGGAGTCGATCTGCTCGCTCCCCAGGATTGCCTCCGGAACCGCACGCAGTCGTTGCGTTCCGGCGGTCGCGCCGTCGCTGACGAAATCGTGGAGCAACGCGACCAGCGGCGGAGCCAGCGGCGACGGCGGCACGCGAAGGTGACGCAGATCCTGCTCCACCGACACCCCGATGTCCACCAATTCTCCGGTGCGCACGGCATCGACGGTGGTCAGCCAGAGCAGCGACGGATCCCACTCATCCGAGCGTTGCACGGTGATCCGGCACAGCGATCGGTCACCACCATCGCAGCGTATGACGTGGACTTCCACGTCATTTTCCTGGAGGTCGACCTCGGTCAACAAGTCCGTTGCGGTCTTAAGACCACCTGTTGCCCAGTCCCACGCTCTCTGAGCTGCTGCTTCGAAAAGCGCAGCTCCGGCCACCCCCTTATGGTCGAGGGTGAGTCTCGCCCCGAGGGCGCGGAACATTGCGACTCATCCTACATCGTCGATGGCACCACGCAAAGCCGACATGATTCCGCGCACGTGACGCTGCTCCTGTCGCAGATTGCCGAAGGCAACGCGGATCGCATAGTCGCCGCGCAATTTTGTGTGGCTCACGAAGAACTGTCCCGCTGCGTTGATCCGCTCGACAATGCGCTGATTCAGCGCATTGAGTGTCCCGGGATCGTCGAGTCCTGGAGGATGCGCGCGCAGACAGACGACGCTCAACGGGACGGGGGCGAGCAGTTCGAAGTCGTGTTCGGCGGAAACCCAGCGCGCCAGCGTCGACGCATACTCGCAATGCTCGCGGATGCGCTGCGCGAGCGCGTCGGTGCCGAAATGACGGATGACCATCCACAGCTTGAGCGCGCGCATGCGCCGGCCGAGTGACGTTCCGTAATCCATGAGATTTGGGGCGTCCTGATCGGATCCGTCGGTCGTGGTGAGGTATTCGGGCACGATCGAGAACGCATCTCGCAGCACCTCCGGCCGCCGGGTCCACAGCACGCTGCAGTCGATCGGCGTGAACAGCCACTTGTGCGGGTTGACGACGATCGAGTCGGCTCGCTCGGCGCCGTCGAGCACCCAGCGCAGCTCCGGCGCGATCGCCGCGGCGCCGCCATAGGCAGCGTCGACGTGCAGCCAGAGGCCGTGCTGCTCACAGAGCGCGGCGATTGCGGGAATCGGGTCGACACTCGTGGTCGAGGTGGTTCCCGCGGTGGCCACGACCGCGAACGGCCGGATCCCGGCGGCGACGTCCTCGTGAATCGCCTGGCGGAGGGCGACCGGGTCCATGCGAAACCGCTCATCCACGGGGATCCGGCGGAGCCCGTCTCTGCCGACTCCCAGCACGATGCCCGCTTTCTCAACCGAGGAGTGGGCCTCGTCCGACGCGTAATAGCGCATGCGCGGCAGGTCGGGGCGGCCGGCCATCCCGAGCTCGCGAATACGCAGATCGCTCTGCGCCTCCCGCGCCGCGGCCAGTGCGTAGAGCGTGCTCGACGAGGCGGTGTCGTTGATCACCCCGAAGAGTGGCTCGGGCAGGCCGACCATCTGGCGGAGCCAGTCGAGGGTGACCTGCTCGAGCTCGGTTGCCGCCGGCGCGGTGCGCCAGAGCATGGCGTTGACGTTGAATGCCGCGGCCAGGGTCTCACCGAGAATCCCCGGAGCCGAGCCGGTCGAAGCGAAGTAAGCCATGAAGCCCGGCGATTGCCAGTGGGTGGTCGCGGGGATGAGCAGTTGCTCGATGTCAGAGAGGATCGCGTCGAGGGGTTCGGTGTGCTGCGGCGGCGACGCGGGCAGCCCGCCGCGCACCGATCCCGGCGCTGCGGGACTTAAGACCGGGAAGCGTTCAACGTCGCGCAGATAGTCGGCAGTCCAGTCGGCGACCCGGCGCGCCGCGTGCCGGTATGCCTCGGGATCCATGTCGCCGCCCGGGTGCCGCGCGCCGGTCTCGATGTCGCCAGTCATGTGGTCGCCAGATCGTGACGCCCGGACGGCCCGGCGCGCTCGGCGGAGCGGGGTGGCGGTGCCGCCGAGGTTCCCGGTGGACAGCGCTAGACTGACAGCGTGACCGCATCCCTGACCGTCGCCGACGTGATGCACAAGCCGGCGGTGGTGGTGCCGACCGCGATCACCCTCGCCGAGGCCTCGGTGATCCTGGACGGCGCAAACGTTGGAGCCGCAGCGGTGCTCGATCCGCAGGGCAGGCTCCGCGGGATGATCAGCGAGCGAGACCTCCTGCGCTCGGTCGGCCATGGCATCGATCCCGCCACCGCGCAGGTCGAGGAGGTCATGACCAAGAACCCGGTCACGGTGTCGGTCTCGGACACGGTGGAGAAGGGTCTCGAGGTCTTCCGGGAGCGTCGCTTCCGCCACCTCCCCGTGATGGACGGCGACCGTGTCGCGGGCATCCTCTCCATCCGCCACGTGGTGCGGGTTGCGCATATCGAGGACGTGCAGCCGGCGGGGTCGGCTCCGCCCGGCCTGGCGCCCCGCGGGCTCGAGGGCGTCGCAGTCGCGGAAACCTCGGTCGGCGACGTGCGGGGCGAGGAGGGCTTCTTCCACTACCGCGGCTACAACGCCGTCGAGCTCGCCCGCCGCTGCTCCTTCGAGCAGGTCTGGCATCTGCTCGTCGAGGGCGAGCTGCCCGACGACGCCCAGCTCAAGGCGTTCACGAAACTCGCCGTCGAGGCACGTTCCCTGCCGGACCCGGTCGCCGACATGCTCCCGCGGATCGCGGCGCTGCCCGGCTACACGCCGCTCATGGCACTGCGCTCGGCGGTGTCGATCGCGGGGGCGGCGCTCGAGCAGCAGCCCACCCTCGACATCCCCGCCGATGAGGTTCGCCGCGAGTGCCTGAAGATGGCCTCGATCGCCCCGGTGCTGCTCATGCGCCTGCACCGTCACCACCTCGGTCTCGAGCCCGTGGAGCCGGACGAGGACCTCGGCTACGTGGGCGCGTACATCCAGATGCTCACCGGCGAGCGTCCCAGTCAGCGGGCGATTCGTGCGCTCGAGCAGTACCTGATCCTCACCATGGATCACGGGTTCAACTCGTCGACGTTCACCGCACGGGTGATCACCTCAACGGGGTCGGACATCGGATCCGCCCTGACCGGTGCGATCGGTGCGCTGGCCGGCCCACTGCACGGCGGCGCGCCGTCGCGCGCGCTGGCGATGCTCGACGCGATCGGCACTCCCGACAAGGCCGAGGAGTACCTGCGCCACGAGATCTCCTCCGGTGAGCGCCTGATGGGCTTCGGACACCGCGTGTACAAGACCGACGATCCTCGGTCGACGCTGCTGCGCGACGTGGCGATCGAGCTCGGCGGTCCCCAGGCGGAGTTCGCCGCCAAGGTCGAGCAGACCGCGCTTCGGGTGCTCAACGAGCTCAAGCCCGGCCGCCGCCTCTACACCAACGTCGAGTTCTATGCGGGCGTGGTGATGAATAGCGTCGGCATTCCGCCCGACATGTTCACCCCGACATTCGCGTCGAGCCGGACGGTCGGCTGGACCGCCGCCATTGCTGAACAGGCTGCCAACAACCGGCTCATCCGGCCCTCTGCGCTGTATGTCGGACCCCAGCCGCCGCGGCCGCTTCCCGATGGGTACGGAGCCGCACTCAAAGGCGCTGAACTCGCCCGCTGATCTCGGGGTAACGCCTGCGTAACAGGCGCCATTTCACTGGCAGGCACCGAAACAACCTCGTGACCCAACCACAACGTTTGGTCGCGGCGCGTGACTGATGCTCTTCGACATGATCCCGGCATTTTTCCCCGCGTTGGTAGCCCTGGTGAGGTCGTGGACCGTTCCCACCGGCCGGCGGCGCGATGACGAACGTGGTCAGGGGCTCGTCGAGTACGGGCTGGTCGTCATCCTGATCGCGATCTTCGTCATCATCGTTGTCGGTGTCGTCGGACACCAGGCAAACAACGTCTTCTCGAACGTCAGCAACGGCCTGAGCGCTTAGTGCTTCGGCGATCCTGCGGGAACGCAGGGTTCGCTGTCCTGCACTGAGAGTCAGCACCGTGGTGTCTCGTAAGGTTGCGTCCAGTGGAGTCTCCACCCGCAGCTGATCAGGACGTGATCCGGCAGGACCGTGCGCCGTCGGGCGCGGGGCTCACCGGCGTGGTCCTCTGCGGCGGTCGCAGCTCGCGCATGGGTGTCGACAAGGCGACCATCCGTTTCGAGGGAACGACACTGCTGGCGCGTGCGGTCGCGCGACTCGACGAAGTGTGCCACCCGGTGCTCATCGCCCCGGGTGGTACGCCAGCGAGAATCACCGGCCGGCCGTGGATTGTCGATGCGGTTCCTGACGCGGGACCGCTCGGCGGAGTCGTGGCAGCGCTGCGCACCTCGCCGCACCGGCTCATGGCGGTCGTTGCGGTCGATCTCCCCTGGATGAATCCGCAGCTCATCAGAATGCTGGCCGATCTCATCGGTGATCACGACGCTGCCGTGTGCGAGGCCCGCGGTGGTGTCGAACCGCTCCACGCCGTCTACGCGATATCGATCCTCGCAGCAGCCGAGGCGGCGCTGGCCGGTCCCGATCGATCGCTCCGGGGACTCATCAGCACGGCGAACGCGCTGCATGTCCCCGAAAGCGAATGGCGCGGCGCGGGCATATCCGAGCGGTTCGCGCTGAACATCAACACTCCCGAGGACCTCGCCGAGGTCACGCGGGAGGCTCGCCGATGATCGATCGCACCATGGATGCCGCCTGCTCGACGGCGTCGCTCTGCGACATGCCGGCCCGCATCGCGTCCTGGACGAAGCGGCCGATGATGTAGGCGGCGAGTGGAGCGTTCTGTCGCTCGGTCGCATGCGCCACATCTCGGGCGATCCGAAGCAGGCTCGCTCGGACCTCGAGATCGATCGGCTCCAGCGCACCCGTTCCCCCGCGCGCCGCGTTCAACCGCTCCGCCAGCGTGCCGAGCACGTCGCCGGTGCCGGGGGCGTCACTCATGATGCAATGATCCCGCGCCGCCACCCTCGAGCGCGTGCACGTCGCTATGGTGGTCGGCATGACCGTGCGCCACAGGCGTGTGATGCAGGTTGCGGCCGGGGGCGCCGTGACCTGGCGGAGTGACGACGTCAGCACCGAGGAGCCTCTCGAGATCCGGATCGGCGAGGTCTCGCTCTCGGTCACAATGCGAACGCCCGGCGATGACTTCGACCTGGTCGCCGGGTTCCTCATCACCGAGGGCATCGTTCGCTCGTCTGGCGAGATCGCCTCGATGCGCATGTGTCCCGACGCCGCGGCCGCGACCGGGGAGTTGAATATCGTCGAGGTCACGCTCTCTGCCGCTGCGTCGTCTCGCGACGTGACGCCGCGCGCCTTCTACATGACCTCGTCATGCGGCATGTGTGGCAAGGCGAGCATCGAGGCGGTGCGAACCAAGTCGGCATACGACGTGGCCGGCGATCCGCTCCGAGTCTCGCCGGCCCTCCTGCTCAGCCTCCCCGCCGTGCAGCGCTCCGCGCAGCGTCAGTTCGCACGCACCGGTGGGCTGCACGCAGCGGCTCTCTTCGACAGTGCCGGAGCGCTGCTCTGCCTGCGCGAGGATGTCGGCCGCCACAACGCATTTGACAAGGTGATCGGCTGGGCGGCGACCCAGGGGCTGTTGCCGCTTCGATCGCACATCATCCTCGCGTCCGGCCGTGCGAGCTTTGAGTTGACGCAGAAGGCGCTGATGGCGGGGATTCCTTTGCTGGCGGCCGTTTCCGCGCCGTCCAGCCTCGCCGTGGAGCTCGCGTCGGATTCCGGGATGACCTTGATAGGCTTCCTGCGCGGTGAGCAGATGAACGTCTACGCCGGGCACGAACGGATCATTCGCGAATGACCGATGTCGCGAGCGACGTTCCCCGATGGCGTGCTGCCGAGATCACCGTCAGCGACAGCCGACGGGGAGTCGATAGCGACGACCGAAGCGGCGATGTCATCGTGGCTCGATTCGCGTTGCTCCCTTCCGACGTGGTCGCGCGTGAGAGCGTGCCGGACGACATCGAGTCGATCCGTGCGGCCGTTCGGCGATGCGCGGAGCACGCCGACCTGCTGATCCTCACCGGGGGCACCGGACTCGGCCCGCGGGACGTGACCCCGCAGGCGGTGCAGCCGTTGTTCGACTACGAGGTGCCGGGAATGGCCGAGGTGATGCGCCACGAGGGCCTCAGGTCGACGCCGCACGCGATGCTCTCCCGCCAGGTCGTCGGTGTGACCGCCAACTGCCTCGTCCTGACCCTGCCCGGGAGCCCCAGCGCCGTGGCCGAATGCCTTGATGCGGTGTGGCCGGCGCTGCCCCACGCACTGGCGCTGATCTCGGGCAACACGCGGCACGCCGCGCCTACGACGCCTGCGGGTTAGCCCGTCTCAGGTCGGTCGAGCGACCCGCTCCGGCCGCCCTCCTTGTGCACCAGGGTCACGTCTGTGATCGTTGCCCAGTGGTCGACCGCCTTGATCATGTCGATGACCGTCAGCCCGGCGATGGCGACAGCGGTCAACGCCTCCATCTCGACGCCGGTCGCGCCCTCGACACGTGCCGTCGCCTCGATCACCACGCCCGGCGTCTGGGACGTGTCGAGGCGCAGGTCGACATCGATGTGGCGGAGCGCAAGCGGATGGCAGAGGGGAATCAGGTCCGACGTTCGCTTGGCGCCCATGATGCCGGCGAGGCGAGCAGTGTCGAGCACGCTGCCCTTGGCGATGGCGTCTCCGGCGATCCGTTGCACGGCCTCCGCACTGCAGTTGACACGACCGCGCGCGGTCGCACTGCGCTGCGTCACCGCCTTGTCGCTGGTGTCGACCATGCGCGCGCGGCCGGTCTCATCAACGTGGGTGAGACGCTTCTCGCTCATGGGCCGGCCTCGTGCGCTGCATGGTGGCGGGCATCGACCCAGATGGCGCCGTCGGGTCGGTGCTCACGTTTCCACACCGGCACCGTGCTCTTGATCAGCTCCAGGGCCTCCTGGCACGCGGGAAATGCCGTGTCACGATGCGGGGCGGCGACCACCACGACGACGCTGGCATCGCCGATCAGCAGCGCGCCGACGCGATGCACGATGGTGATGGTGCTGATGCCCCCGCGCGCCACGAGCTCGTCGCCGATGCGGCGCATCTCAGCCTCGGCCATCTCGGCGTATGCCTCGTAGTCCATGCGCTGCACCGCAACGCCGTCATTGTGGTCGCGCACGCGGCCGACGAAGGTCGCGACGGCGCCGTCGCGCGAGGTCCCCGAGCTTGCGATGACCGCGGCGATGTCGATGGGGGCGTCGGTGATCCACACCCGAACCGGCGATGCGTCATCGCGGCCGCCGGCAACCGGTGGGATGAAGGCAATCGTGTCTCCGCCGTGCACGACCGTGTTCCACTCGCAATAGCCGAGGTTGCGTGCGGCACGAATCGACCCGGCGTCGACCGCCGCGGCGGGGTGGCGGCGCACCAGTTCGTCCCACACCTCCTGCACGGTGCTTCCCGCGACGCGGATCTCGCCCACGCCGACGCGCTCGCGGAGCGGCCCGAAGACGAGGACGGTGACGTCATCCATCGGTCAGCCGCCGATGTACGACATCTCGATGCGCTCGCCCGCGGCGACGCCGAGGCCACGCAGCTCGGAATAGCGATCGTCGCGACGCCTCCACCGGTCGGCGACGATCCGTCGCAATGATTCGTCATCGGCGCCCGCTCGCAGTGGCTCGCGCAGGTCGATGCCCGAGGTTGCGAAGAGGCAGGTGTAGAGCTTGCCGTCGACGCCGAGACGCGCGCGAGTGCAATCGCCACAGAAGGGGCGGCTCACCGACGTGATCACCCCCAGATCCCCCGCGCCATCAGCGAATCGATAGGTGCGCGCGACCGCACCTGGATCGGGGTCCTCCTCCAGCAGCGGGTACACCGCAGCAACGCGTTCGAGGATCTCCTCGCCGCTGACCACGTCGGCCATGCGCCATCCGTTGGTGGAGCCCACATCCATGTACTCGATGCAACGCAGGCTCAGTCCCTCGCGGCGCGCGAAGTCGACGAGGTCGAGCAGGCCGTCCTCATTGACACCGCGCTGCACGACGCAGTTCAGCTTGATGGGCTCGAGGCCCGCCTCGCGCGCGGCGGCGATCCCGTCGAGCACCTCGCTCACCTCAACGCGCGAGTCACTCATCGCCGAGAAGACGGCGGGGTCGAGCGAGTCGAGGCTCACGGTCACGCGATTCAGGCCGGCGGTGCGCAGGCGCCCCGCCTGGCGGCGGAGCAGAGCCCCATTGGTGGTCAGTGCGATGTCGGGCACGCCGAGCATCGCAATGCCCTCGACGATCCCGACGAGGTCGGGACGGAGCAGCGGCTCGCCGCCGGTGAGGCGGATCTTGGTCACGCCGAGCGACGCGAACACCCCCGCGAGGCGAACGATCTCTCGTGCGTCGAGCGCCTCGGCGCGCGGCAGGAAACGATGTCCGGGGCCGAACCGCGCCTTCGGCATGCAGTACGGGCAGCGGAAGTTGCAGCGGTCGGTGACCGAGATGCGCACGTCGCGCAGCGAACGGCCCAGGAGGTCGGGACCCGCTGCCACCGCCGGCAGGGCAGAGACGGCAGTCATCGCAGCGGAATCGCCTCGACGACCGTGCCCGCCGCGATGACCTCGGCGGCCGCCGGAAAAACCAGCAGGCAGTCGGCGCGCGTGAGCGAGTGGAGCATCGATGACCCCTGGTCGCCGGCGCTGCGAGCGTGAGGCAGGCCCCCGTCCTCGGCGGTGTGCAGTGTGGCGCGCGCGTAGGTCTCGAGCCCGGCGGGCTTGGACATCTCCTCACCGGTTCGGACGAGCATCCGCCGCCGGTGCAGCTCGCGCGCTCCCTGCATGCGCCGGATGACCGGCCGCGCGAAGAGCTCGAAGGTCACCGAGCTGCTCACCGGGTTGCCGGGCAGGCCGATGAAGATGGCATCACCCAGCGTCCCGATGAGCACCGGCTTGCCCGGACGCATGGCCACGCGCCAGGTCGAGATGGTCCCCAGATCGGCCGCAACCTCGCGGACCCAGTCATGGTCGCCGACGCTGACCCCGGCACTGCTGACCACGAGGTCAGACGAGGACGCCGCCTCGAGCTGGGCTCGCAGCGACTCCTTTGAATCACGTGCGATGCCGAGGAAGGTCGGCTCACCGCCGGCTTCGCGAACCGCCGCGGTGAGCATGGGGGAGTTGGAGTCCACGAGCTGCGCGGGACCGGGAGGCGTTCCCGCCGGCACGAGCTCGTCCCCGGTTGCGAGCAGGGCGACATGAGGTCGGGCGCCCACGAGGACACGGTCGTGTCCGAGCGCGGCGGCCACACCGATGTCGATGCTGGTCAGCTGCTGTCCAGGGTGGATCAGCGTGTCGCCGGTACGCACGTCGGCGCCGCGAGGGCGGACGCTCGTGGCGAGTGGCGTCGCCACATGGATCATCACCGCTGCGCCGTCTCGCGATGCGTCCTCCTGACGCACCACGGTGTCCGCGCCTTCGGGCATCGGCGCACCGGTCATGATCCGCATCGCGGTGCCCGCGACGTGCGCATCTGGGACCGCACCTGCTCGAGATTCCCCGACCACCGGGAGGCGAACCGGGGCGCCTGCAGACGCATGCGCGATGTCCGCGGCCCGCACGGCGTATCCATCCATGGCGGAGTTGTCGAAGCCCGGGAGGTCGGTGCGTGACGAGATCGGCTCCGCAAGGATCCGTCCGAGAGCCGCATCGAGGCCAACCGTCTCTGGCGCGAGCACGCCGACCCGATCGAGAAGACCTCGCTGTGCGCTGGCGACCGACTCGAGGTCGTCGGAGACGGCACGCGTCAACATCGTCAGAGCTCTGAGCCTCCACCCTGGGTCGGGAATCCGACAATCATCATAGACACCGTCACCACAAGGGTATTTCCACCGTCCCCTGTGCAGGACGCGACTATTTTCCACGCCGCCCCTCGTGGCGTACGCTAGTCGACCGTCCGCTACCGGACCGTCCTCGAGAGTACGTGGGTTCAATCCCGGAGGTTTTGGATGTTCCCAGCCGCGTTCGACTACATCGCGCCGGGGGCGCTGGACGAGGTGCTCAGCCTGCTGGGCCAGCATGGTGACGACGCGAAGGTGCTCGCCGGAGGCCAGAGCCTCATCCCCTTGCTGAAACTACGATTTGCGGCGCCTGTCATCGTCATCGATATCGGGCGAGTCGACGGACTCGAGGGAATTCGTCGAGAAAACGGGCATGTGCGAATTGGAGCGCGCACTCGCCACCGCGATGTGGAGGGCGCCACGGACCTGCGCGGGACGCTCGACGTGCTCCTTGATGCGGCACCGCTCATCTCCGACCCGCTGATCCGGAACATGGGGACCGTCGGTGGCTCCATCTGTCATGCGGATCCCGCCGGCGACTGGGGTGCGGTGATGCTGGCGGTCGGCGCCGAGTTCGTCCTCAAATCCGCAGGCGGGGAGCGCGTGCTCCCGGCGGCAGGATTCTTTCAGGGCCCCTTCACCACCGGATTGCAATCGAACGAGGTGATGACCGAGATCCGGATCCCGGTCGGCACCGGAAAGTCGGGTGGTACCTATCTCAAGCTCGAGCGCAAGGTCGGCGACTTCGCGAGCGTCGCTGCCGCCGTCCATATCGTCCTCGGGGGCGATGGCCGCGTCGCGAGCGCAGGCATCGGCCTGTGCGCCGTGGGTGCGCACAGCATCAAGGCGACCGCCGCTGAGGCGGCCCTCGTCGGTCAGGAACCCACCGACGATGTGATTGCGGCGGCAGCCCGGCTCGCGGGCGAGGCGGCCGAACCGAAAGCGGACATTCGGGGGAGCGCGGAGTACAAGCGCGACGTTGCACGCGTCTTCGTGCAGCGCGGCCTCCACACCGCGGTCAAGCGCGCCCAGGGAGCAGCGGCATGAAGGTCACGTTCGAGATCAACGGAGCTGAGAAAAGCGTCGACGTCGAACCGCGCACGCTCGTTGTCGATCTCATTCGCACCAAGCTGGGGATGACCGGAACGCACATCGGGTGCGACACGAGCAACTGTGGTGCCTGCACCGTGCTGCTCGACGGCCGGCCGGTCAAGTCCTGCACGTTGCTCGCGCCGATGCTCGAGGGCAAGAAGGTCACGACCGTTGAGGGCCTCGCCAAGGGCGGCAAGCTCGATTCGATCCAGGTCGGTTTCCACGAGGAGCACGGCCTGCAGTGCGGCTTCTGCACCCCGGGCATGATGCTGGTCGGCAAGGCGCTCATCGAAGCCAACCCGCACCCCACCGAAGACGAGATCCGGTGGGGAATCAGCGGCAACATCTGCCGCTGCACGGGCTATATGAACATCGTCAAGGCGATCCAGCATGCCGCCGCTGCGAACGCCACCGAGAACACCGCAGGAGTAGCGTGATGGCAGTCGAAACCGCAGAAGCGACGGAAGCCGCGCGTCAGGCGATGGGCGGCATCGGCGTCTCGCTCGCCCGCAAAGAGGACGCTCGATTCATTCACGGCCAGGGCCACTACGTCGATGACGTCGTGCTCCCGGGCATGCTCCACATGGTCATCGTGCGCAGTCCGCATGCGCACGCGCGCATCAAGGGCATTGACTCCAGCGCCGCCATGGCGATCCCTGGAGTGATCGCTGTGGTGACCGGCGAGTTGCTCGCACAGCACAACCTCGCGTGGATGCCGACCCTCTCAGGCGATACGCAGGCCGTGCTCGCCACCGACAAGGTCCGCTTCCAGGGACAGGAGGTCGCCTGCGTCATCGCTGAGACGAAGTACATCGCCGAGGACGCCGCGGCGCTTGTGAGCGTCGACTACGAGCCGCTGCAGGCGATCACCACCCCGCAGCAGGCGATCGAACCCGGCGCCATCGTCATCCGCGACGAGAAGGAGGGCCAGACCGACAACAAGATCTATCACTGGGAAGCGGGCGACAAGGACGCCACAGACGCGGCGTTCGCGCGCGCTGCCAAGGTCGTGAGCCTCGAGACCTTCTACCCACGCTGTCATCCGGCGCCGCTCGAGACGTGCGGCTGCGTCGCCGACCTCGACCCCGTGACCGGCAATGCGACGATCTACATGACCAGTCAGGCGCCGCACGCGCATCGCACGCTCTTCGCGATCGTCGCGGGGTTGCCCGAGGAGAAGATCCGGATCATCTCCCCGGACCTCGGTGGTGGTTTCGGCAACAAGGTCCCGATCTATCCGGGATATGTTGTCGCCACCGCGGCGTCGCTGCTGATCGGGCGTCCGGTCAAGTGGATCGAGGACCGCACCGACAATCTCATCTCGACCGGCTTCGCCCGCGACTACTACATGGACGGCTCGGTTGCGATCGATGACAGCGGTAAGTTCATCGGACTGCGCGTGAACCTCCTCAGCGACAACGGGGCATTCTTCGCGGATGCGCAACCGAGCAAGTTCAAGGCCGGCCTCTTCCACATCGTGACCGGCTCGTATGACATCCCCGCCGCGCACATCGTGGCGGACGGTGCGTACACCAACAAGGCACCCGGTGGAGTGGCATATCGCTGCTCGTTCCGGGTTACCGAGGCCTCGTACTTCATCGAGCGCCTGGTGGAGAGCGCGGCGGTCGAGCTCGGCCAGGATCCGGTCACGACCCGGCTCAACAACTTCATTCAGCCGGAGGCATTCCCGTACCAGTCCGCGTCGGGCTTCGAGTACGACAGCGGTGATTACCCCCGGGCGATGAAGGTCGCACTCGACATGCTCGGTTACGACGAGCTCCGCAAGGAGCAGGCCGAGAAGCGCGCCAAGGGCGAGCTGATGGGTATCGGCGTTGCCAGCTTCACCGAGGTGGTCGGCGCCGGCAAAGGTAAGGATTACGACATCGCCGGTTTGCGCATGTTCGATTCAGCCGAGCTGCGCGTGCACCCGACGGGCAAGGCCATCCTCAAGTTGGGTGTCAAGTCGCAGGGCCAGGGACACGAGACGACCTTCGCGCAGATCGTTGCCGAGGAGCTCGGCATCCCCGCGTCCGACGTCGAGGTTCGCGAGGGCGACACCGACAACACGCCATTCGGCCTCGGCACCTACGCGTCACGCTCGACGCCGGTGGGTGGTGCGGCCACGGCAATGGTGTCGCGCAAGCTCCGCGACAAGGGAAAGCTGATCGCCGCGCATCTCTTTGAAGCCGACGTGGCCGACATCGAGTTCGCTAAGGGCAAGTACACCGTCAAGGGGTCGCCCGACAACGTCAAGACGATCCAGGACATCGCCTTTGCGGCGTACACCAACCTCCCCGAGGGCCTCGAGGCCGGACTCGAAGGTGTCACCTACTACGACCCGCCGAATATGACCTTCCCATTCGGGACATACCTGGTGGTCGTCGACATTGACAAGGGCACGGGCCAGGTCAAGGTGCGCCGGATGGTTGCCGTGGACGACTGCGGGGTACGTATCAACCCGATGATCGTCGAGGGCCAGATCCACGGCGGCCTCACCGAGGGATTCGGCATCGCGTTCATGGAGCTGATCACCTTCGATGACGAGGGCAACTGCATCGGTTCCAACTTCATGGACTATCTGATCCCAACTGCGTGGGAGACGCCGCGCTTCGAGCTGGGCGAGACGGTCACGCCGTCTCCGCATCATCCCATCGGCGCCAAGGGCGTCGGCGAATCCGCGACCGTCGGGTCTCCGGCCGCATACGTGAACGCGGTCATCGACGCGCTGTCGCACCTCGGCATCACCAACATCGACATGCCGGTGACATCCGACAAGGTGTGGGCCGCGCTGCGCAGCAAGGGGGTGACCGAATAGACGACCGCCTCGTGACCCTGCTCGCCGAGAACGCCGCGTCGGGGCGCCCGTGCGCACTCGCCACTGTGGTGCGCACCGAGTCACCGACGTCGGCTCATCCCGGCGACAAGGCCGTGATCACCGACGACGGTGAGCTGCACGGGTGGATCGGCGGCAGCTGCTCGGACGCGCTCGTGCGCCGCGAAGCGCTTGTGGCGATGAGCGACGGCCTGCCCCGGCTGGTGCGCATCCGACCCGACGTGGAGGCGCTCGAGACACGCAACGGAGGCGAGCTCACCGTGGCGACGACGTGCCCGAGCGGCGGGACGCTCGACATCTTCATCGACCCGCATCTCCCCAGGCCGCTGCTCGCGGTCATCGGTGAGAGCCCTGCCGCTCGGACGCTCGTCGAGCTGGGCCGGGTCGTCGGCTATCGAACCTGCGCGGTGCATCCGGGCGCAACCCAGTCGGATTTTCCCGGTGCTGACCGGGTGCTCAACAGCCTCGACCTCAGCTCGCTTGCTCAGGAGAAGGACTGCTGGGTCGTGGTCGCGACCATGGGGCACTACGACGACGACGCCCTGCAGGCCGCGTTGATCCTTGCGGACGCCGACGTTGCGCTGGTCGCCAGCGTGCGCAGATCGGCCGCCGTGCTGGACACGCTCCGAGAGCGGGGCGTCTCCGACGCACAGCGGGCCAGGGTTCGTGCCCCCGCCGGGGCCCAGCGTGCAGGAGCCCAGGAGGAGATCGCGCTCCACGCCCTCGCGGAGGTGGTGGCCCTTCGGCGCGAGCGCATGATCGCGAACCCCGTTCCCGCGCCCGAAGCCATCATTGGATTCGCCGTCGACCCGGTGTGCGCCATGACCGTGGACACCCGGGATGCGTCCCACACGGCGATCCACGACGGCCAGACGTACTTCTTCTGCTGCTCGGGCTGCCGGGAGAAGTTCGTCGCCGACCCGGCGCGGTTCCTCCGAGCCACCGCCGGCTGAGTGGTCGCTTCGAGGTCGGCGGGGGTCATCCTCGCCGCCGGCGCGTCACGCCGGATGGGGGAGCCCAAGCAGTTGCTTCCCGTGCATGGCCGGCCGCTCCTCGAGACCGCCCTGGCCGCCGCGTGCGAGTCGCAGCTCGACGAGGTGCTGGTCGTCCTCGGCGCTCACGCCGATGACATCCGGCGTTCGGTACGCCTGGGGCGCGCCCGCGTGGTCATCAATCCCGACTACGCGGAGGGGATGAGCACCTCGCTCAAAGCCGGGATCGCCGCGCTCGGAATCAACGTCGCTCGGGTTGTGGTCATCCTCGGCGACCAACCGGACATCACCGCCGAGGTTGTCGACCGGCTCCTCGAGACCCAGGCGGCATCGGGGCTCCCCGCCGCCGCGCTCAGCTTCGACGGTCTCCTCCACCCGCCGGTGGTGCTCGCCCGCGAGCTCTGGAGCGATATCGAGGCACTCGAGGGAGATGTCGGGTGCCGCGCNNGCACCCGGAGCTGGTGGCGGCCGTTGCGGCCGACAGGCCCGGGGGTCATCCGATCGACATCGACACCCGCGAGGACTTCGAACGACTTGCCGGTGACCCTGTTTGAGGCTCTGCTAGTCTCGCTCGGTTCCGGCCGCGATCCAGGAGGTCCCTGAGGTGTCAGCACTCGTCATCGTCGCCGAGCGGCTCATCGACGGCACCGGGCGCGACCCGCTGGAGCGTGCTGCCGTTGTCATCGAGGACGGACGGATCACCGCGGTCGGAGAGCGCTCGTCACTGACGATTCCCGACGGCGCCGACGTCCTCGAGGACGACGATCTCACCCTGCTCCCCGGCTTCATGGACATGCACGTCCACCTGGCCTCGTCGGGCACCAACCTCGTGCGCATCCTCATGACCCCGGCGTCTCTGGCGCTGCTCAACTCGATCCCCAACAGCGCGCGCACCCTCGCGGCCGGCGTCACAACGGTCCGCGACGCCGGCCACACGCCCGTCGGCGTACGCCTCGCCGCCGAGGCCGGGTACTTCCCGGCGCCGCGGATGGAGCTGGCGATCAGCCTGCTGAGCCAGACCGGCGGCCACGGTGACGACCTGATGCCGTGCGGCGCGCGCGTCGGGCTGACCATGAACGTCGACGTGCCCCACGGCGTCGTCGACGGCGTGGACGGCATGCGCCGCAAGGTTCGCCAGGTGCTTCAGGCCGGCGCCGACTGGATCAAGCTCTGCACCAGCGGCGGTGTGCTCAGTCCCGGCGATCTCCCCGACCACGCCCAGTTCTCGGTCGATGAGATTCGTACCGCCGTGGAGGAAGCCGCGGTTGTGGGCAGGCGAGTCATGGCCCACGCCATGTCACCCGCGGGGATTCGCAACTCGCTCCTCGCCGGGGTCACGAGCATCGAGCACGGCTGCCTCCTCGACGAGGAGGGCATTGCGCTCATGAAGGAGAAGGGCGCGTATCTCGTGCCCACGCTGGTCGCGCCGGGCGATGTGATCGAAGGAGCCATGACCAGCGGCGGCCTCCCACCGGAGATGATCGCGAAGGCCGAACGGATCGGAGCGCTGCATCGAGCCGCCGTTTCAGCCGCAATTGCGTCCGGGGTCAAGATCGCCATGGGCACCGATGCGGCGGTGGGACCGCATGGTGCCAACCTCAGGGAGCTTGGCGAGATGGTTCGCTGCGGCATGACGCCGATGCAGGCGATCGTGGCCTCGACGCGAGTGCCGGCCGACCTGCTTCGCCGGCCGGACCTCGGCACCCTCGCTCCGGGCAAGCTCGCCGACCTGGTCGCGGTGCGCGGCGACCCGCTTGCGGACATCGACAGCCTCGCGGACCCTGCGCATATCCGGCTGGTGGTCAAGGATGGCCGGGTCGCGTACGACTTCCGGAATCGATCCGCGGCTCAGCCCTCGTCGGTGTCGTCGCCGAGAGCAGCCTCGTAGGGCGGAATCCGCCAGGCGGCCTCCTTGCCGAGCAGCCCTCCGTGGCCGAGCGACGCGAGATATGCCGGGTCCAGCGGGAGGCCGGCGTGGACCCGGGCGATCAGCAGGTCGAGCGCGCTCCGGCGCGAGAACATGCCGCATGAGGCCACCCCGATCACCGGACTGCCACGCAGCTCGGCGATCCAGTAGCTGCTGCCCGGGTGCATCGGCAGGCCACGCCGGATGGAGGTCGCGCCCGCCGCGATGAGGCTCTGCCAGGTGACGTCGAGGGGATCGACCGAGGCCACCCCGACTGCGAGGACGATGTCCGCCGAACCGGCGGCATCGACGAGGGCGGCGCGAACCTCGTCAGGGCTGTCGCCGACGTAGCGCACCGGGTCGACGGTTCCCCCGAACCAGGCACTGCGCATGCCGAGCGATCGCTCGAAACGCGTCCGCGCGTCATCGGTGAGCTGCTGCCGCACGATCGCCGCAATTCGCAACGGCAGGAACGGCAGGACGCTGAGGATCCCGGCCTCGCCGTCTGCGGAAAGCGCGGCGCGCTCAGCCTGCTCCAGTGACCACTCGGAGATCGCGAGTGGTGTGATCTTGACCCCGGCCAGCGTCCTCCCCGCGTCGACATGGAGGCCGTCGGGCACGGTGAACACAGTCACCCCGTCCACCGCGTTCACAGCCGCGAGCGCCTTGACATCGACGCTGACCATCCCGCGCCACGAGGCGACCAGACGCGCCTGCGACTCCACCGGTGGCCGTGCGAACGTCCCCGATCCCGCGATCGCGGTGGCGATCCGAATCGCGGCCGCGTCCTCGCCGACGTCGCCGTCATCGAGCCAGAGCACGTGCAACTCCTCGGGCATAGCTTCGCGGAGTGTCTGCTCGTGGGTGGCGGAGAGCACGGTGCCCTTGAGGAGCACCGGGCGGCCGCTCGCGTCCAAGACGTCTCGGCAGAGGACGGCGCCGGCCCACCCCGATGAGGGCCCGTCGACCGCCGAGGCGGGAAGGACCTCCAGCCTCACCCGGCGGGGGCTGTGGGAGCCGCGGAGAGCGACCCCGCGTTCCGGCCTCGGCGCACGGCGACGATCTCGGCGAGGATGGCGATGGCGATCTCCTCGGGCGTGGCCGCTCCGAGGTTGAGCCCGACCGGGCTGTGGATGCGCGCGATGTCCGCATCGGTGAAGCCCGCATCGCGGAGCCGGGCGACGCGCTTGGCATGCGTCCCGCGACTCCCGATCGCGCCGATGTAGCCGGTCTCGGTTCGGAGCAGTGCGCTCAGCGCCGGGTCCTCGAACTTCGGGTCGTGGGCGAGGCACACCGCGGCGTCGCGCGGTCCGAGGTCGAATCGGGGCAGGGCTTCATCCGGCCATGCGGTGACCAGTCGCTCGGCGTCGGGGATGCGCTCGACGTTGTTGAACGCCGTGCGCGGGTCGATCACCGACACGGTGAATCCTGCGGCGCGAGCCATGGTGGTGAGCGCAATCGCGATGTGCACCGCCCCGATGACCACCAGCTGTGGCGACGGGACGATCGGATCGACGAAGACGCGCATGCCGGAGATCTCCTCGACCCCGGGCAGCCCGGATGCGATTCGAGGGCCCGCCGCCGCAACCGCTTCGGCCGTCGTGGACGAGCCGCCGAGGCTGCCGACGAGGCCGCCGTCAGCGGTCGCCGCGGCACGGTTGCCGGCCTGGTCGCCGTCCAGGGCGGTGAGCAGGGCGACCGGTCGCGAGGTCTCGATCGCCCGCCGGACCTCCTCGATCACGGAGTCCGACCCATCACTCTCCAGGGTCTCGACAAAGATGTCGACCTCGCCGCCGCACGACAAGCCGACGGCCCAGCCCATCTCGTCACTGATGCCGTAGTGCAGGAGCCGCGGAGGAGCATCGCCCGCGATGGTCGCCTGAGCCTCGAGCACCACGGCGGACTCGAGACAGCCGCCGCTCACCGAGCCGGCCATCCGACCGTCACGGCTCACCAGGAGGCGCGCGCCCATCGGCCGGGGGGTCGAACCTGACGTGCCCACAACAGTCGCCACGGCGACCAGCGGGTCACCCTCACTCCATTCACTCAATGTCGGAAGCAGATCTCGCATGCCATGAGTATCCCCTTCCGCGCCCACACGGGACAAGCCGTCGCTCGGTCCCACGGCGCACAATTCCGTGAATGCAAATCGAGAACTCCTTTGCCGTCAAGGCGGAGCCCGACCGTGTCTACGAGTTTCTGCTCGATGTGAACAATGTCGTGAGCTGCGTTCCCGGTGCGGAACTGTCCGAGGTCGTCGATCCCAACACCTTCAAGGGCAAGGTTCGGATCAAGGTCGGCCCGGTCACCGTGAACTACAACGGCACCGCTCGCATCACCTCGCGCGACGCCGAGACACGCACGGCGACACTCGAGGCGGAGGGACGCGAGACCACCGGTTCGGGGACCGCTCAGGCGACGACGATCATGGCTGTCGCCGCCGACGGTGAGACATCGAAGGTCACGCTGACCACCGACTTCACAGTGGTCGGCCGGATTGCCCAGTTCGGCCGGGGCATCATGGAGGACGTCTCGCGCCACCTGGTGGGACAGGCGGCGGAATGCATTCAGTCGAAGCTCGAAGGACCGCCGCCAAGCGCGACGCCCGCGGCAGAAGGGTCCTCGACGGGATCCAACTCGGCGACCAGCGCCCCCCGGTCCGCACCGTCGCCCGCGCCGGCGCCGTCTGAACCGGCGTCGCTTGATGCACTGGCACTCGGACGCGCCGTGGCCAGGGAGCGCATCAGCAGGATGAAGGTTCGGCCCCAGATGATTGCCGCGGCGTTCGCCGGGCTGATCAGTCTCCTGCTGCTGCGCCGGGTGCGGCGATCGCGGCGGCGGCGCCGCGAGGCGAACGGCTGACCCGTCGAGGCAGCTGGGCGAGCAGCCTCCCCAGAGCGTCGAGCGCGTCGACGTTGTGGGCGCTCAGGAAGTCGTCGATGTGCGGGAGGGCCGCGGCCATGCCGCGTGTCTCCGGCTGATACGCGGCGCTGCCCAGCAGCGGGTTGAGCCAGATGAGGCGGTGACAGCTGCGCCGGAGCCGAGCCATCTCGCGTCCGAGCTGTTCGGGATCACCGCGATCCCATCCGTCGCTGATGATCAGCACGACCGCGCCATGGCCGAGCACACGGCGCGCATGGTCTCGCTGAAAGGTGTGCAGCGCGTCGGCGATGCGGGTCCCGCCTCCGATGTCGTGGACCTGGGTGGCAACGTGGTCGAGCGCGGAATCGATGTCGCCGTGGCGGAGGAGATGCGTGATTCTCGTCAAGTGTGTCGAAAACGCGAAGGTCTCGACCCGCTCGCGCGTGCCGATCACGTGCGCGAACACGAGCAGGTGACGTGAGTACCGATCCATGGATCCGCTGACGTCGCAGAGGATGACCAGCGGCCGGCGCTTTCTGCCGGCGCTGGCGCGCGCAAGCCGGTGTGCGTCACCGCCCTGCCGTGCTGCGGCCCGGAGCGTCCGGCGCAACTCCACCGAGCCGCGGCGGTCGGCGCGCAGGCGCCGCGTCCGGCGTTCAGCGACCTTCCACGGCGACTGGCGGAGCAGCCTCCGCACCGCGGCCAGCTCGTCCCAGCTCATCTCGCGGAAGTCGCGTTGACGGAGCAGCTCCTCGGCGCTGTACCCGGTGCTCGACGCCGGCGGTCCCTCGACCTCGCGGGCCACGCCGGGCGACCACAGCCCAAGCGCGTTCATCCATGCCAGCGCCTGCTTGGGATCAAGCGCCAGCGGACGGCTGCGCCCTGGGATGGAGCCGGCTCTGCCCTCGCCACCGGGGCTGGAGAAGAAAAGGTCGAAGGCCGCGTCGAACACCGGGCCCTCCTCGCGCCGGGTGACGAACACCGCCCGGAGCGCGTAGCGGACCTCATCCGGATGTTCAAGATCGATTGCGAGCAGCGCCTCGCAAGCGTCGCGCACTCGCTCCGGACCGGTGGTGAGCCCCGCATCGCGGAGCAGTCGCGCGAACAGCGTCACGCTCTCGACTGGATCCGGTGCGTTGCCGATCATCGCCCTGCGTGCTCCGTGATCGCCTCCTCGCTGCGCTGGAGGTCTTCCTGGTGCTTGACCGCCGCGCCCATGGTCTCGCGCAGCGCCGCGGGCGTCGCCTCGGTGTGGCCGAGGGCTGCGAGCGCGCGTGCCCAGTCGACCGTTTCTGCCACTCCTGGCACTTTGTAGAGGTCGAGGCCGCGCAGTCGCTGGGTCACCTCCGCGACCTGGCGTCCGAGCCGTTCCGAGACCTCGGGCGCACGGACGCGCACGATCGCGACCTCTCGCTCGAGGTCCGGGTAGTCGATCCAGTGGTACAGGCAACGGCGCTTGAGGGCGTCATGGACCTCACGCGTGCGGTTCCCGGTCAGGATCACCAGCGGGGGATGGGTCGCCCGGATCGTCCCGAGCTCGGGGATGCTGATCGCGTAGTCGGCGAGGATCTCGAGCAGGAACGCCTCGAATTCCTCGTCCGATCTGTCGATCTCGTCGATGAGCAGCACCGGCGGCACCGGGTCGTGGTTGTCGATGGCATCGAGGAGCGGCCGGCGCAGGAGAAACTCCGGCCCGAACACGTCCTGTTCGGTGCGGACCCGGTCCTCGCGCTCGCCGACCAGCCGGATGTGGAGCAGCTGGCGCGCGTAGTTCCATTCGTATGCGGCGTGCGCGAGGTCGATGCCCTCGTAGCACTGCAGCCGGATGAGGCGAGCGCCGAGGCCGGTGGCGAGCGCTCGCGCCGCCTCCGTCTTGCCCACCCCGGCCTCGCCCTCGAGGAAGAGCGGCTTGCTGATGCGCATCGAGACGAGGATCGCGGTCGCCAGGCGCCGGTCGCAGAGGTAGTCGTTGGCGGCGAGGAGGTCGACGACGGCATCGACCGAAGCGGGCTGCGCGGTTCCTCCCGGTGCGTTCATGAGTTCAGCCTGACGCGTCCGCGTGCCGGCGGTCAAGCCGCGCGGCACTCGACGCCGACGGCGATCACACCGAGTAGACGTCGATCTCGGTTGCCTTGACAACAGCGAAGACCTCGCCACCCTCGGCGAGGCGCAGCTCCGCAGCCGCCGCCGGCGTCACCTCCGCGACGAGGGGAAACGGCCCCTCGAGCCGGATACGCCACCGGTCGCCCTCGGGATCGACGCCGGCGACCGTGCAGCGCAGGACGTTGCGAGGGCTGCCGTCGGGTGCCTGCCGGTAGAGGGCGACGGCGCGCGGCTGAATGGTCGCCAGCACCGGCCCCTCGATGGCGGTGGCCACGGTGAGCCGCGATCCGTCGTCGACGAGGATCGATCCATCGGACACCACGCCGCGAAGGAGGTTCAAGCCGGCCATGCGCGCGATCCAGGCGGAACGAGGTCTCGATGACACGTCGGTGAACCGCCCCTCCTGGGTGATGCGGCCATCCTCGAGGACCACCACGCGTTCGGCGAGCGAAGCCGCTTCGAGTGGGTCGTGGGTGACGACCAGTCGCACGCCCTTGAAGGTGGCGAGGTGCCGGCGCAGCGCGCGGCGCAACTCGAGGCGTCCTGTTGCGTCGACGGCCGCCAGTGGTTCGTCGAGCAACAGGATCTCAGGGTCGGTGACCAGGACGCGCGCCAGCGCGGCGCGCTGCGACTCGCCGCCGCTCAGCGCCGAGGGGCGCGATGCGACGTGCCTGGTGAGGTCCACGCGTTCAAGCCATTCGTTCGCACGTGCGTGGGCGGTCGCTCGATCCACACCGCGTGCGCGCAGGCCGAACGCGACGTTGTCGAGGACGCTCAGGTGGGGGAACAGGCCGTGGTTCTGGAACACGAATCCGACGCGGCGAGCCTCGGGTGTGAGCCACGTGCGGGTCGCGGTATCCTCGAACACAGTCCCGTCAACCTCGACACGGCCCTCGTCGACGGGGATCAGTCCCGCGACGATGCGCAGCAGCGTCGTCTTGCCGGCGCCGTTCGGTCCGAGCACGGCGACCGTGACGTCGGACTCGACGGAGAGATCGCAGTCGAGGTGGAGGCTTCCCAGCCGGGTGCGGACCTGCGCATGCAGGGTCACCGCAGCGCACCGAGCCAGCGGTCGCGCAACACCACCAGCACGAGCACCGAGATCGCCAGCAGCAGCAGCGAAAGCGTGATCGCTTCGCCCACCTGACCGGAGCCCTCGAACGAGCTGTAGGCGGCGATCGGCAGCGTCTCCGTCGTGCCCGGAAAGCTGCCCGCGAATGTGATTGTCGCGCCGAACTCGCCGAGCGCCCGGGCCCAGCAGAGCGCGGCGCCGGCAGCGATCGACGGCGCGGCCAGCGGCATGGTCACCTGCCAGAACCGTCGCCACGGCCGGGCACCCAGGGTCGCCGCCACCTCCTCGAAATGATCGTCGCGCTGCCGGAGCCCTGCCTCGACAGTGATCACGAGGAAGGGGAATCCCACGAAGGCTTCGGCGATCGCCGCCCCGGCGGTGCTGAACGGAAGCACGATCCCGAAGTGATCGAGCACCGTGCCGATCGGGGTGGTCCGGCCGAGGGCGGCCTGGAGCGCGATCCCACCGACAACCGGCGGCAGCACCAGCGGCAGGGTCACCAATCCGCGGATCAGGCGCCGTCCTGGCAGGGAGGTCCGCGCGAGCAGGTAGGCGAGCGGGACCCCGATGACGAGCGCGATCGCGACCGCGATGAGCGAGCATTCGATGGAGAGGCGGAGCGCCGTGAGCACGTCGGTCGACACCAGCTGCGACGGCAGGTTGCTCCAGTCGACATGGACGAGCAGCCCGATCAGCGGCAGCGCGATGAACAGCACGGCCAGGGCGGCCGGGATGAGAAGCCCGAGGAGGGGGCGTCGCGTGACGCCCCGGGTCACGACACGTTCAGGAATCCGTCTTCCAGCAACTGCGCATGAACGTCACCGGAGACCGCCGAGGTCACGAACGCTGCGGCCGGCGTCTGATTCGCGCTCGCCTTGACCACGGCGATCTCGTACGTGCCGATCACGTTCTGCGCATCCGGTATCGGGACTCCGGTCACCTTGCCGGCCGCGGTCACCACATCGGTGACGAATACGAGGGCCGCGTCGGCGTTCCCCGACTCGACCTGCTGGACGACCTCGGCGTCATCGAGCTGGAACGACTTGGGAGTGAGGGTGATGTGCGCCGCTTTCAAGGCCTTGGCCGAGTAGTCGCCAACCGGGACGCTCGGCGCGGCGAGCACCACCGACAGCCCGGGCATGGCGAGATCGGCGAGGGTCTTGATGCCCTTCGGGTTGCCTGGCCCAACGATGATCTCGAGCTTGTTCTTGCAGAACGCCTGGGGGGTCTCGACGAGCCCGGCGGTCACGAGTTGCATCATCGTCGACGTGTTGGCGGTGGCGATGACATCTGCCGGTGCGCTGTTGATGATCTGGGTCACCAACGTCTGCGAGCTGCCGTACGAGTACTGAGCCTTGAAGCCGGGGTGATCGAGCTCCAGCCCCTTCTCAGCGGTGTTGAGCGCCGAGGTCAGCGATGACGCGGCGAACACCGTGATCGTGCCGGTCAGTGGATCAGGCGATGCGGAGGAGGCGGCCGTGGACGTCGAGCCGCACCCCGCAAGTGCAAGGGCGGCGCTGCCAGATACCAGGACGGTGCGTAGTCCGATTTTCATTGCTTCCCCGGCTGTGTCTCTGTGGGTGGGGGCAATTCGATCACCACGTTGGTTGCTTTCACGGAGGCGACAGCGAGCATCCCGGGCTCCAGATGGAGCTCGCGGACAGCCTCGGAACTGATCAGCGAGCTGATCCGGAACGGTCCAGCCTGGAGCTTGACGTGCGCCATCACCCCGTCGGTGGCGACGTCGGTGACCAGGCCGATGAAGTGATTGCGCGCCGACTCGGTCACAGGCATGGTCGGGTGGGTGCTGGCCAGCTCCACCGCGAACCGGGCAAGTGCGACCCCGTCCACCAACCGGTGGCCGCCATCGGTGCGCCCCGTGGCGATCCGGCCCGCGTCCGCCCAGCGGCGGACGGTGTCAACGCTCACACCGAGGAGCTCCGCGGCCTGGCCCATCTTGTACGTCGGCATGGGCCGTGACCTTAGCGCAAAAGCGGCCTTCTTCTCAACCAGGCCTTGCGATTGCGGCTTAGTTCAGCAAGAAGCTACTCGTGCGCCACCACGGTGATCGCGTGGGTCACGTCTGTCACGAAGAGCGGGGCCGGGTAGATGACACGCACGTAGCCCTGGGGATCGATGACATCCAGATAGTTGGTCTTGGGCGGCTCGAGGGGCTCGCCCCATTTCAACCACGTGATCTTCAGGGTCGAATCGGGTCCGAGCAGCCAGTGCCATCCCGGGTCCCATTGGGCCGTGAGGTTCGTCTTGATGAACTGGGCCACGTTGGCCGCGGTTCGATCGGGCATCACGCTGACGATGAGCAGGACCGGCTTGATCGTCTTGGGCAGGGCCTGCTCGACCGCCACGATGTCGCGGCCCAGGATCGGGCAGAGGTTGACGCAGAGCGGGTCCATGAAGGCGAGAAGCACGACGTGGCCCTTCTCGTCCGCCAGGGAGACCGCCTTGCCGTTCTGGTCGACGAGCCCGGTCAGCGGAGGAGTCGGCTGCCGGGTGAGAGGCGCGCCGATCACGTTGGCCGACGGCGTGATATTCACCTGTACCGCGGTTGTCGTGGCGCGCGGGTGCAACGTCAGCGACATCAGCGCGCCGATGCCGAGCCCACCCGCGAGCCCCAGCACGACCAGCAACGCCTGGCCACGCTTCGATCGAGTGATCGCTCCGAGGCTCCCCGAGGGTTTCATCCACAAACCTCGCTCTCGGCAATGGTTGTTTGAAGGCTGCATCCGCACCCACCGGCGATCTTCCACCCACGAGCGCGGCGCCAATTATGGCTCGATCGAACCGCCCGTGTGACGCGTCGCGATGGCCGACGTTATGCTCGCCGCGTGATCCAGGATCGTCGGGCGAGGGTTGCTGCATCGGGCGGTGTCCTTCTCGCGCTCATCGGACTGTTCATCAGCCACACGCTCGAATACCTCCGCGTCTGGGGTCCCCAGGGCGTCGTGGATTCGATGACCAACCCGGTGCATGCCTACATGCTCCCCGTCGCGGGCGTGCTCGTGGTGCTCAGCGCCGTCTTCGCGTTCCGGTTGGCGCGGGCCTGGCAGGCGCTCAATCTGCGGCTGGACCGCGCCGCCGCGGGGGTGCGCCGGCTCTGGCGTGGAGGTCCCGGTGGAGTCGCCGCCAACCGGCAGCCCGGATCGACGGCCGGAACCCGGCTGACCGCGATCTGGCTGCCGCTGGCGGCCGCCCAGATCGTCCTCTACCTCGTGCAGGAGAACATCGAGGCGATGGCGCGGTCGCAACCGGCGCCCGGCCTCGGAGCTGTCACCGGAATCCACTGGGCCGCCCCGCTCGTCCATCTCTATGTGTCCCTGCTGCTGGCATGCCTGGTCCGCATTTGCCAGGTTTTGTTCCACCGCCGCGAGGTGGTTGTCGAGCGCGTGGAAGCCCTCCTGCGCGCCATCGTCCGGCGCCGCCTGAGGGCCACTGCAAGCGTTCGCCGCCCCGCCGTCGCGACGATCGCTCCGATCGACGTGCTGGGCGGACACCTCTGGCGAAGACCACCACCGCTGCTCCTCGACCACTGACCGGACGTCCGTGAGCCACGGCTCACCTTCGATCGTTCAATCACGAGGAGATATCACGTGGGGAGAACCACCCTTCGAGCGTCAGCGGTTGCCGCCGCAATGCTCATTGCTCTTGCGACATCATTCGCCGTCGCCTCGGCGCACTACGTCTTCACCGCGGGGAGATACCGCATCGCCATCGGCTGGCAGAACGAGCCGTCGTCCGGTACCGACACCTATGTCGGTGCGCAGAACGCCATCCAGGTGTTCATCGACGTCGCGTCGGCGAGCGATCCGAGCGGAACCCCGGTGGGCACGCTCAACCAGGACTGCACGCATCCCGACTTCCAGGTGACGGTCACCGTCGGCAGCACCACGAGCAGCCCCTTCTGCCCCGCCGCCGTCTATGACCACGACACCGGAAACGGCCGCCTCGACGAGTACGACTATCCGTTGATCCCGACCGTGGTCGGCGCGTACACCTTCCACATCTTCGGGTCGATCAACGGGACGCCGATCGATCAACGCATCACGTCCGGGCCGACGACCTTCGACTCGATCGCGGATTCCAGCTCGGTGGAGTTTCCGGTTGCCGTACCTGCAGTCGCCCAGCTCGCGACCAAGGTCGGCGCGGTCGATCAGCGGGCGGCGGCCGCATTGGCGAGCGCCCAGGCGGCGTCGACGGCTGCCGCGGACGCTCGTAGCAGCGCGTCGGGTGCGATGGTGATCGCCGTCATCGCGCTGATCGTCGCGGTGCTCCTCGGCGCGGCCAACGTGGTGTTCGGACTGCGGCGCCGGAGCGAGTAATCGTGCAGATCGGGCGTGCCCTTGCGGTCGCGGGAGCGCTCGCCGGAGCGGCGGCCTTGGCGCTGGCGCCGGTGGTGTCCGCGCATGCCCTTCCCCAGAGTGCGACTCCCGCCGAGGGATCGGAGGTGCAGACCGCGCCCGCGATTGTCGAGATCACTTTTGGGGAGACCCCCGACCCGCGCCTCTCGAGCATCACCGTCGTCAACGGCTCCGGACTGAGCGTCGACGCCGGTCCAACCGCCGCGGCACCGGGACATCCGCTCGAGCTCGAGGTGCCACTCAAACACATCGGCACTGGCGTGTACACGGTGACCTGGAAGACTGTGTCGGAGGTGGACGGTCACCTGGCCACCGGCGCCTACGCATTCGGTGTCGGTGTGTCGGCGACGAGTGCCAACGCGCACGCCGCGCGGTCGGTCGTGTCGCCGGCGCCATCGATTGTTGCCGTGCTGAGCCGGTGGTTGTTCTTCATCGGTTTGATGGGCATCGTCGGCGTCGCGTCGACCTGCCTGATCGCGCTCCGCACCGTGCCTGCGTTCGCGACGCGTGCCCTGATCGCCCTGTGGGTGGTTGCGGCACTCGGCGTTGCAGGCGTCATCGAGGCCGAGCGCGCGGCGGCCGGCGTCGCGTGGGCTTCGGTGCTCTCGACGTCATTGGGCACGGTGCTGATCCAGAGGATCGCCGCGCTGCTGGTGACCGCTGTCGGGGTCGCCGCGGTTGTCGCTCTGCGCGCGAAAGGGAGGGACGTCGCGGTCGCCGTCGCCGGCATCGGCGCTGCTGCGTCGATGTGGGTCGACGTCGCCGCGAGCCATGCGGGTGCGCAGGCCCCGGTCGCCGCCAATCTGCTTGCCCAGTGGGCGCACATCGTTGCCGGCGGGGTCTGGATCGGCGGCCTGCTGGCCCTGATCGTCGCCGTTCGCGGCCGGCCTTCCGAGGTGAAGGGACGAGCAGTGCGACGCTTCTCGGCGACCGCGGGCGTGGCGATCGTGGTGGTCGCGCTGACCGGAACATTCCGAGCCGTGATCGAGGTGGGATCGATCGGACAGCTCTTCTCCACGGCCTTCGGCATTCTCATCGTGGTGAAGGTCGCGCTCTTCGTGGTCCTCGCTGCGCTCGGCGCCGTCAACCGTTTCGGCAATGTGCCGCGGGCTTCGCGGGTGCTCCGCGGGTTACGTCGCGTGGCGTCGACAGAGATTGTCATCGGCACGGCCGTCGTGCTGGTCGCGGCCGCTCTCGTGAATGTCGCCCCTCCGGTTGCGTCCGCCGCGGCGACGGCAACCGCGCAGGCAACCCAACTTGTGGTGAGCGGGAGCGACTTTGCGACGACGGTGAAGGTGCGTCTCAGCGTGTCGCCGGGGACAGCGGGGTTCAACGACTTCGCGGTTCGCGTCACCGACTACAACACCGGCTCGACGGTGCAGGCGAGCTCGGTGCAGCTCGAGTTCACTCAGCCGCTGCGCCCGCAACTCGGCCAGTCGACGCTCACGCTCAAGCGCCGATCGGACGGCACCTTTGCCGCTCGTGGGGGCAACCTTGCCGTGGCCGGCATCTGGGAGGTCGCGGCGATCATCGAGAACGCCGACAGCTCCACGGAAGTCCACCTCCAGCTGACCACGATCACCCCGCCGCCGGTCGTCACGGTCACGCGCTTCGCCGGACTCCCCACGCTGTACTCCGTCCAGCTCCAGAACGGCTGGCTCGCGCAGGTCTACGTCGATCCCGACAAGGCAGGTGCCGACGAGGTTCATGTCACCTTCTTCACGAACTCGAACGAGACCGGTGAGATTCACATCGCGTCGGTCACCGTGGGCATGACTCCTCCTGGACGTCCGCCCACCATCCTGGTCACCCGCCGGCTCGATCCGATCGGCCATTTCGTCGCCGATGCAACGGTTTCCGCCGGTGCCACCCGCTACGACGTCATCGCGACCACCAGCACCGGCGTGGCCATCGCGACCTACGTGACCATCACTCCGGGGCCGTGATCCGCCTCAGCTGATCGACGACCTGATCAGGTCCGCCACCACTGCCGGTTGTTCGAGATAGGGAAGGTGCGCCATTCCTTCGAACATCTCGAACCGCGACAGCGGCAACCAGTCGGCGAGCTCCTTCGAGCGAGCGATCATGAAGGGAAGGTCGAGGCTTCCACACGCGACCGTCACTGGCACGGCGATCTCCTCGAGCCTCGACCAAGCGGCCATGCCGCTCTTGCCCGATTCCTCAGGGATGTCGTTCTTCAGCGCGATCGCGTTCATCGCCAGCGCGAGATCTCGCGCCGGGCCGGAGACACGGCCCTCGGATGCGCTCGGGCCATCGAGCCAGAGCCACATCTCGACGCGGTTGATCTCGTCGATCTCGCCGGACGTCTGCGCGGCCTCCCACATCCGCACGAGGCGGTCGGTGTCGGCGTCGAAGACGGTCGGCTCGGGAGCGCCGCTCACCGCCGGGGCGAGCAGCACCAGGCCAGCCACGCGGTCCGGCGACGCCAGGGCGGCGTCGATCGCGAGCTCGCCGCCCATCGAGCTCCCCACCAGCCAGACGGGGCCGGAGGCCACCTGGTCGAGCACCGCGTTGAGGTCCTCGAGGTGCGAGAACCCGTAGGTGACCCCGGACGTCTCGCCGTAGCCGCGCATGTCGTATGCGACCACGCCCATGGCCGGCGAGAGCGCGTCGGCGACCGCATGCCACGACCTGCGGTCGGCCACACCGGCATGGAGCAGCACGGCGGGTTGTCCATCACCCGGCCAGCGCTCGCCTGCCAGGGTGGCGGTGCCGCGCTGCACGGTGAACTTTTCGGATGCCACCGGCCCATTCTGACCCGATAACCCGTCGAGAACGTGGATCGCGTTCCACTCCCCGACGCGCTGGTTCGCCACGCGCCATCCGGCGTTCCGTGAAATCGTCACAGGGCTGTTGAGAAGAGAGCGCGGTTGGCCGACGCAGCAAGCCGGTTCTCCCTTCGGTGACATGATCTGGTGGTGGCAGTCGACGAAGCCGAGGCATTCAACCAGTCGCTCCGACCGGCGCAGGGTCAGCTGTCGTATCTGCAGATCCCCGCGCTCAACGTGCAGCGATCTGCGGAATTCTATTCGCGAGTTTTCGGCTGGCACATCGAGCACCCGCATCCGGGTTTCGATGCACCCGGCCTCATCGGTCAGTGGACGACTGACCGGCAGCCGACGCGCGATGCCGGCCTGCTGCCGTGGCTGAATGTCGACAGCATGCTCGAGGCGATGAAGCTCGTCCGGACCCATGGCGGAGAGGTGCTGGAGCATCCGACGCCGGACGGGCCGGATCGGCTCCTCGCAACCGTGCGCGACCCGGCCGGCAACGTCATCGGCCTCGTGCAGCTCATCAGCCGCTGACCGCGGGCCGGCTCAGACCGCGAAGAGCGCGCCGGGATGGGCGTAGTGGCGATGGCCGCAGGCGATGCACTTCAGCTCGGCGCGCACGGGGCGGGTGTGGCGCCGCGACTGCAGGTGCTCCGCTCGGGGGAGGTGGACCGTCAGCGGGATGAGCCGCGACTCTCCGCAGCGGGCACAGCGGATGGCTCGCTCGCCGTCCAACTTTTTCACGGCGGGTATTTTCCTACTGCGTCTGGGCCGGATGTCAATGGACCAGGGCTCAGACGGGACCTCCCGCGAGGGCGATGACCAGCCCGACCACCCCCGCGATGACGAGCCCGCTGACGACCCCACGACAAATCACGAAGAGCCAGATCAGCGCGCCTGCGAGCACCGGGATCTGCCAGCTCGCGTGGAAGGCGAGACCGAGCGGAATGGTCGAACCCGCGATCGCACCGATGACGGCGGGTCCTGCGCCGGTGAGAAACGACTGAATGGACGCGTTGGTCCGGATCTGATCGAATCGTGGGCCGCCGGCGAGGACGAAGATGAATGAGGGGGTGAAGGCGACGGCCACGGCGAGCAGTCCACCGGCGATGCCGGCGGCGGCGTACCCGACCACCGCAACCGTGAGGACGACCGGCCCCGGCGTGACCTGACCCAGCGCGACGGCGTCGAGGAACTGCGGTCCCGTCATCCAGTGGTAGGTGCTGACCGCGTCGTGCTGCATGAGCGGGACGATCACNNGACAGCGCGCCGACCTTGAAGGCCACCCACGCGAGTGCTCCGATTCCGCCGAGCGCCACCGTGTGAATCAGCGCGGTGGGGAGGAGCGCGATCGGCGCTGTCGGAGTCCGCCCCTGGTATCGGATGGCCACCTCGATCAGCCCGCACGCCAGCAGGACGAGGACGAGATACGGCCCGATCGTCGCCGAGGCGACGCCGCCGGCGAGCGCGTAGAGGATCCAGCGCAGCTCCTGTGTACGCCGTGCGCCGATTCGGCGCCAGCTCGATGGCGTCAGACCCCAGGCCGCATGCAGCGCAACGGCCGGAACCGCGGCGCCGGCGCCGGCCGCGGCACCGAGGATCCAGAGCGGTGGGTGGCTTGCGAGGAAGACCGCGGAGAGCGCGAGGATGAGCACCATCCCAGGCGCGATGAAGCCGATCCCGCCGATGATCGCGCCGGCGACTCCGCGCAGCCGCCACGCGCAGAAGATCGCGAGCTGTGTCGACGCCGGACCCGGAAGCAGGCTGGTTGTCGAGATGCCGTCCTCGAATTCCTGGGCGTCAAGCCAGTGTCGCTGCTCCACGCACAACCGGCGCAACAACGCGATGTGCGTCGGCGGGCCACCGAACCCGATGCACCCGAGACGCAGCCACTCACGAGCGATCGTGGCGAGAGGCACCCCGCCGGGCACAGCCGCACGGTTGCCCTCGAGCACGTCGCGCAGCTTATGGAATCCCGACGCCGGACTCTCGCGAGACTCTTCCTAAGCCGGGGCGCTGAGCGTCGGCTCCTCCCTCGACGACCAGGATCGCTGTCGATCCTGCGAGTCGATCGCCCACTGCAGGGTCTCGAGAACGTGGCCGAGGTGCTCCGCCATCGCGGCGTCGCAGGCGTCGGGGTCGTGGGCCGCGATTGCCGCGACGATCGCCTCGTGCTCCCGCAGTGACTGAGCCGGGCGGCCGGGGCGGAGGATGGTGCCGTACTGGAATCGGATGCTCTGCGACTTGAGCGTGACCAGCACCTTGATCGCCACCTGGTTGTCGGAGATGCGCCAGATCCGCCGGTGCAGCTGCGGATTGAGCTGCATGTAGCCGAACGAATCGGACTCTCGGAGGCGCTCGGCCATCGCGGCGAGGATGGCCTGCAGGTCATCGAGATCATCACTCGCCGCCCGCTGCGCCGCGCTCCGTGCGAGAAGCCGTTCCAGCGCGTTGCGCACGTGTTCGATCTCGAAGGCCTCGCGCGCCGAGATCAATCGAACCCGGGCTCCTCGGTTGGGCTCGCGGACGATGAGCCCCTCCTGGTCCAGGGTGGCGAGCGCAGCGCGGATGGCCGTGCGGCCGGCGCCGTACCGGAGTGAGAGATCCGCCTCGACCAGACGTTCATTGGGTTGGAAGTCGCCGCTGACGATCGCGTCGCGGAGCCGGTCGCAGGGGTCGTTGAGCAGGCGCGAGCGCTGCTTGATCGATGGGGAGGAGGGGGCTAGATTGTTCACAACACTGTCGCTATTATTGTCGACAATCTTCGCCAGCCGCGCTACGGGCGCTTGGAGGCATCTGATGCTCGCAAGCCATCACAGGGTCGGCAAGGGGGCGGGGGTCCTCTTCGCGACGCTCTCGATCGGGCTCGCCGCGTGCGGGAGCCCGACCACCGGAGGAGGGTCACCCAGCTCGTCGCCGCTGCTCATCGGCGTCATCGCGCCCTTCACCGGCGCGGACGCCGCTCTCGGACCGGCGTACTTTGCCGCGTGCCTGCCGGCGGCACGAGCCATCAACAACGCAGGCGGTGTCATGGGGCACATGGTGAGCTGCCAGGAGTTTGACACCCGTGGGGAGCCCGCGGATGCGGTCCCGGCCGCGCAGCAGATGGTCGCGAGCCACTCGAATCTCATGGCCGTGGTCGGCTGCACATCCGACGAGGCGGCGAGCGTCGCTCCGATCCTCAACCAGGCGCACATCCCGATGTTCTGCATGACGGGTCAGTCGGAGTTCAACAAGACGACGCTCACCTACTTCCACCGTCTCGTCCCTCCCGACGAATTCGACGCCTTTGCAATGGTGGGAAGCGCACTCGACCACTTCAACTACAAGAAGGTCGCCCTCGTGTTCGGCAACGACATCGGTTCCCAGGCCTTCGTCGGCCCGGCGATGACCGCACTCCAGCATCTCGGCGCCACGGTAACCATCAACCAGGCGATCGCGCTCGGTCAGCCGTCCTACCGCACCGAGGTCACGGCGATGCTGGCAACCCATCCCGACGTGATCTTCACCGAGGCGCTCGGACCGACCGATGCCACCTACATGGCCGAGGTCAAGCAGCTGAACAACGGCGTCATGCTCCCCTTCATGGGGACGTCGGCAACCATTGACCCCGTGTGGTTCAAGGCGGTCACCGGAGCGGTCGGCGTCCAGACGGTGGTTGACAAATTCACCGCCGTCGACCTCGGCGTGTCGTTCAGCGGACCGGGATACGACGAGTTCAAGACCAACCTCGACGCCGTCGCCTCACAGTTCCCTGCCGCGCCGACGTATTCGCAGCGCGGCGCCACCCTCCATCTATACGACGGCATCATGCAGGCCGCACTGGCCATGGACGAGACCAAGAGCACCGACCCCACCGTGTACAACCCGGTGATCCGTGACGTCGGGAATGGCGTTGCCGGATCGACGACGGTGAACACCTATGCAGCCGGCGTGGCCGCCATCAAGAACGGCCAGAAGGTTCGCTGGGTCGGAGCCGGCGGTCCGACCAACTACAACCAGTACAACAACTCCCAGCAGGGATACATCCTGGTCCGGTATGACGCGTCGGGCAATGAGATCACCATCGGCACGCTCACCCAGGCGCAGACGGCAGCCATCATCGCGGCGGGCGGTGGCTGAGGCACACATCGGTCGGGGGCGGCGGCGATGAGTCTCATCGTCGCCGCGTTCGGCTTCGGCCTCGTGTCCATGTCGATCATCGCGATATCGGCAGTTGGCTTCACGATGCAATTCGGCATCACCAACATGATCAACCTGGCCTACGGTCAGGTGATGATCGCGTCCGCGTACGCCGCCTACGCGGTGAACAACGCGGGAGTGAGCATCTGGCTGGCACTGCCGGTGGCTGCCGTTTTCGGTGCCCTCTTCTCGTTCCTGCTCAACCGCCTCGTCTATGCGCCCTTCCAGCGCAAGGGAACCAACCTCATCGGCATGGTGATCATCTCGCTCGCCGTATCACTGGTCATCGCCAACGTGATGCTGCCGATCGTCGGGTACTACAGCGTCTCCTACCACCAGAATCCAGGCACGACGTACCATCTTGGATCCATCGCGGTGACCGGGGAGCAACTCGCGATCATCGGGGTGGCCGTGGTCGTGATGCTGGCCATCCACGCGCTGCTCCGACTCACCCGCCTGGGCAAGGCAATGCGTGCCACCGCCGCCAATCCGACCCTCGCCCGCAACTGCGGCATCCCCACCGCGAGGGTGATCGATCTCGCCTGGCTCATCACCGGGGCGCTGTGCGGCATCGCGGGCGCCGTCGCCGGCATGAACTCGGACTCGTTCTCGGTGGCCAGCGGCTCTGAGTTTCTGATTCCGATCATCGCGGCGTCGATACTCGGCGGAGCCGGGAGTCCCTACGGGGCGATGATCGGCGCGGTGATCATTGGAGAGATGACCGAGATCAGCGCCGCGATCATCTCTCCTGAGTACAAGCAGGTCGTCGCCTTCGCCGTCCTGGTGCTGGTGATGGTGCTCCGGCCCCAGGGTCTGCTCGCCAAGCGGGGCGCACTCGCGGCTGCCGGGTGACCTACTACCTCACGACCATCCTCGTCTACGCGGCGGTCGACATCCTGGCCTGCCTTGCCATCAGCCTCCAGTTCGGCGTCTCGGGGATCGTCAACTTCAGCTTCATCATCTTCCAGGCTGCGGGTGCGTATACCGCGGCGGTGCTCTCATTGCCCCGTGACACCGCGAACGGCGGTTTCCAGAACTACATCCTCGGTCTCAACCTGAGCTTTCCGCTGCCGTGGATCGCTGCGACGGTTGTCGGCGCGGTTATCGCCGTGCCGATCGGACTCGTTGCCTTGCGGCGGCTGCGCAGTGACTACCAGGCGATTGCGATGCTCGTGCTCTCGGTCATCGCCAGCCTGGTGGTCACCAACACTCCAGCCTTCCTCGGCGGAGCCGCCGGGCTCTCGCTCGTCCCCCAGCCACTTTCAGACAAGTTCAACCCATACTCGGATAGCTACCAGTGGGCATTCACCATCGGTGCGCTGATCCTGGCGGTCATCGTCTTCTTCCTTGTGCAACGGGTGATCAACTCGCCGTATGGACGCTCGCTACGAGCCATGCGCGAGAACGAGGCCGCGGCGAATGCCCTGGGCAAGAATGCGGTCGCGCTGAAGATGACCGTGTTCATCGCCGGCGGTGCGATCGCAGGCCTGAGTGGCGCCATCCTCGTCGGATTCATCACGATCTGGGCGCCATCCACATGGCTCTACCCGGAGACCCTGATCCTGTTTGCCGCGGTGATCGTCGGTGGGCGCGGCAACAACTACGGCGCAGTGCTTGGCGCGCTGCTGGTCCCGGTGGGATTCGAGGAGGCGACCCGTTACATCCCGCCGTTCGGTCCGCCCGGCCTGATCCCGGCGCTCGAGTGGGTGTGCATCGGCGGCCTGATCCTCGGTTTCCTCTGGTTCCGACCTCGTGGCGTTCTGCCCGAGCGGCGTCGCGTGTTCCCGCCACGCCGGCAGGTCGCGGAGGTGGGGAATCCCAGTGCCAGTCGAGACTGATGCGGATCCGGTGACCCCGATCGCCGGCCTGCCGGCGCCAGACCAGCGGCCCTTGCTGGTGGCGCAGCACGTCAGCAGGCACTTCGAGGGCGTGCATGCCGTCGAGGATGTGTCGCTCGACGTCCTCCCCGGGCGGATCACCGGCCTCATCGGTCCGAACGGCGCCGGCAAGTCGACATTCCTCGCCGTGCTGGCGGGGACGTTGCCGGCGAGCTCCGGGAGCATCATCTTCGACGGCCACGACGTGACCGCGCTGCCCGCATTCCGTCGTGCCCGGCGCGGCCTGGTCCGCACCTTTCAACTCCCATCCGAATTCGCGCAGCTCACGGTGCTCGAGAATCTTCTCGCCGCCGCACCCGACAACCGCGGCGACACCCTCCGCGGTGCGCTGCTCGGCAAGCGGTACTGGAAGGGGGATGAGGATCGCCTGGTGGAGCAGGCACGTATCCTGCTCGACCGCTTCCGGATGAGCGCCAAGGAATCGGATTACGCGAGCTCCCTCAGCGGCGGTCAGAAACGACTCCTCGAGATCATGCGCGCGCTGATGTTGCAGCCTCGGCTCCTGCTCCTCGACGAGCCGATGTCAGGTGTGCACCCCTCGATCATCGGTGACATCGCCGACTATTGCGAGGCGCTCCGTGACGAGGGCCTCACCATCCTCATGGTCGAGCACGAGCTCCACATGATCGAGCGTATGGCCAACCCAGTGGTGGTCATGGCGCAGGGGAGTGTCATCGGCCAGGGGACCATGGCGGCGCTTCGCCAGCAACGCGAAATTGTTGACGCGTACCTTGTCGGATAGCACCGCGGTCGCGACCGCGACGCGGCCCGACCCGCTTCTGCGCGCCGAGGGCATCACCGCCGGCTACGGCGGTGTTCCGGTCATCCGGGACATCAGCCTGAGCGTCGGGCCGGGCGAGATCGTCGCCATCATCGGCCCCAATGGAGCGGGGAAGAGCACGCTGCTCAAGGCACTGGTCGGCATTCTCCGGGTCACCGAAGGACGGATCATGCTCGTCGACCAGGAGGTCACCAACAAGCGGCCGGAGGAGCTTGCGCGGCGGGGCGTCGGCTACGTGCCACAGGTGCAGGACATCTTCGAGCCCTTGACAGTGCTCGAGAATCTCGAGATGGGCGGGTATCTCCTGCCTGCGGCAACGGTTCGTGCGCGGGTTCCCGAGGTTGTCGAGGTGTTCCCGGCACTCAAGCCGATGCTCAAACGCCGAGCGGACAAGTTGAGCGGCGGCGAACGCAAGATGCTCGCCATTGCCCGCGTCCTGATGCTCGATCCACAGGTGCTGATCCTCGACGAGCCCACCGCGAATCTCGCTCCGCAACTCGCCGACCGGCTTCTTCGAGAGCAGGTGAGCGGGCTTGGTGCGCTCGGCAAAGCGGTGCTCCTTGTGGAGCAGCGCGCCCGCGCCGCGCTCGAGATCGCGGCGTACACGTCTGTTCTGGTTTCTGGATCCATCCGCATGGAAGGTGCACCCGGCGAACTCCTCGATCGCCAGGATTTCGAGGAACTATTCTTGGGAGCGGCGACGAGTCTCAGCTCAGCGACCGGCCCGGAGGCGAACAAGGTATGAAGCTGCTCATGTTTCGCGATGGTGAGGCGTCGCGCCTGGGTGTGGGACGCAATGGTTCGAACGACGACATCGTCGATGTCGCGGCTGCGGCCAACGGCGCCGGTTCGGCGTTGCCGGCGACGGTCCTCGACGTCGTCGACGGCGGCGATGCTGCACTCGAGCGTCTGCGCATCCTCGCGTCATCACCACCTGCGGGCGCACTGCGACGGCTTGCCGAGCTGACGCTGCTGCCGCCGTTTGATCCGCCGCGGGGGAACGTGCTTGCCATCGGTCGCAACTACCAGAAGCACGCCGAAGAGGGCGCCCGAGCGCTCAACACGGAGGTCGGGCCGCCGACCATCTTCACCAAGGCGATCACCACCATCACCGCCCCATACGCCGACATACGCATCGACCCGTTGGTGAGCACGAAGATCGATTGGGAGGTCGAGCTCGGTGTGGTCATCGGGCGTCGTGGCGCCAACATCAAACGGCAGGACGCGCTCAGCCACATCTTCGGCTACACGGTGCTCAACGACGTCACCGCCCGCGACATGCAGAATGGCTGGGGTGGCCAGTGGTTCAAGGGCAAGAGCCTCGACGGATCCTGCCCCGTCGGCCCCTGGGTGTTGACACGGGATGAGGTTGCAGACGTGCAGTCGCTGCACCTGCAGCTTCGGATCAACGGCGATGTCAAGCAGGATGCGAACAGTCGAGACATGATCTACCCGGTGGACGCGATCATCGAGTGGCTCTCCGTGGGCATGACACTGCTCCCCGGAATGCTGATCGCGACCGGCACACCGGAGGGTGTCGGGTTCGCGCGCACCCCACCGGAGTACCTGCAGCCCGGCGACGTGATGGAGTCGGAGATCGAGGGTATCGGCAAGCTCCGCAACGTCGTGGTGGCATCGCCGGCCTGATGCCGGAGGGCTCGCGGTCGATCGGATCCGAGCTTTCCGCGGCCGTGACCACGCTCGCCGTCCACGGCGTCGCTGCCGCGCACGAAGCGAACGGAAGAGCAGGTCTGCTCGACGCAACGCTCCGTCCGATCCAGCAGGGAGTCCGCCTTGCCGGTACGGCGGTGACCGTTCTGTGCGCGGCGGGAGACAACCTGATGATCCACATGGCCGTCGAGCAGTGCCGTCCCGGCGATGTCCTCGTGGTCGCGACCCTGCCGCCAGGCAACGCATCCGGCGTCATCGGAGAGTTGCTCGCGACGTCGCTGCGTGCACGCGGAGTGATCGCCGCCGTGGTCGATTCCGGGGTACGCGACGTGGCCGAGCTTCGTGCCATGGGCTTTCCGGTCTGGTCGCGATGGATCACCGCGCAGGGAACGTCAAAGCATGTGCCGGCACGGTTGATCGCCGCGTGGTGTGCGCCGGTCAGGAGGTCGCGCCCGGTGACATCATCGTTGCCGATGACGACGGAATCGTCTGTATTGCCGCGACATCAGCCGGCGAGGTTGCGCGCGGTGTTGCGGAGCGCGCTGAGCATGAGCGCTTGATGCGGGCACGACTTGCGGCGGGAGAGTTGAGCGCCGACATTCTCGGCCTGCGAGACGCGGCCCATCGCGTGAGGATCGCGTCCGACGAACAGTGATTCACCTCGACGCGGCGCAGCTGCTTCTGGTCGCTGGTGCGGCGCTGATCGCCGGTGCAGTGAACGCAGTTGCCGGCGGCGGGACGCTCATCTCGTTTCCGGCGCTCCTGCTGCTCGGACTTCCTGCACTGACAGCGAACGTCACCAGTACGCTCGGGTTGCTCCCGGGCTATGCGGGCGGCAGCATCGCCTACCGCCAGGAACTCAGCGTCCAGCGCGAACGCGTGCGTTTTCTCGCACCGATCAGCATTGCCGGAGCGATCGTCGGAGCCATCCTCCTGACACGAACATCAGATCACGTGTTCGCCGCTATCGTGCCGTGGCTGATCCTGGCCGCCTGCGCGCTGCTGCTGCTCCAGCCGGTGGTGACGTCGCGGGTGCGAGCGCGCCGCCCCGTACGCGAACAGCACCGTTCGCCCGTCCTCGCGGTGGCCCAGTTTCTCGGCGGCATCTATGGAGCGTTCTTCGGCGCCGGTCTCGGCGTGATGATGCTTGCGGTGCTTGGCCTTTTCATCCGCGATGACCTGCAGCGGATCAACGCGCTGAAAGGCATGATGTCACTGGTCATCAACATCGTTGCGGCGATCTACTTCGCCTTCTTCGGCCCCGTGTCGTGGCTCGCCGTCGTCGTCATGGTGCCGATGAGCGCGGCCGGCGGGTTCATCGGCGTCGCGCTGGCTCGCCGCCTCCATCCGGTGGTGCTCCGCACCGTCGTGGTTGCTCTTGGTGTCGCGTTCGCGCTGCACCTGCTCCTGTAGAGGGGTGCTCGTCTACGTCCTGCTGACGCGACTCCCAGGACCGGAGTGCTCCAGTCGCGAACACTTTCGTATCTGGATGGGCACGGCGTCGATCGGATCCGAGCGGGGCGACCGGTCACTCTAGGGGTGGCATCACAAATCCAACGGTTCGCGCTCGTGACAGCTGCCTGAGCCAGTGATTGGAGACCCTGAGACCTGATGAACTGGTGGCGCGACCCCTTCACGGGGCGGCGGCTGAGAGCCCGCTTTCGCTGGGCGGCTCTTCTGATCCTGCTTCCTCTGATCGGTCTCGCCGGGGTTTCCGCAGGGGCCTTGGTGGTGAGCTCCAGCGCGTCGTCTGCGCTCGACACCGCCCAGCAGGTCACCGGCGTGGCAGCCGGCGTTGATGAGGATGTGCAGCACTTCGGCCTCGTGGCTCTTGACGTCGTGATCGGCCGCGGCGCTGACGACCTCAGCGCCATGAACACCTCGGAGAAGCAGGTCGGCGCCGACTTCAAGACGCTGGAAACCCAGCCGGGAATGACCGTAGCCCAGCTCCAGGCTCTCCCCGCTCTCATATCGCTCTGGAACGCAACCGCGCCTCACAGAGTGGCGATTCGACTGGTCGGTACGTCCGTCGCAGTCGCTCCTGCGGCCGCGAGCGCGCTCGAGGATGAGCTCGACTCCGACGTGACGTCGTTGACACGACGTGTCCTGGCTCTCGAGGCGATCGGCGAAGCGCACGTCGCCGGGCTACGCCAGGAGCGCGACGCGGCGGTGCGAACGTCAGCCGTCGCAGTCGTGCTCGCTCTCGTGCTGGGGCTGGCGATCGCGCTGTGGTTGTCGAGCAGGCTCGCCCAGTCAGTGCTTCGCCCGCTCAATGCCCTGAAGCAAGCCACCGCCCGGCTGGCTTCCGGCGACCTGCGGCAACGCGTCGCCGCAGGAGGGAGTGACGAGATTGCCGAGCTGGGGCAGGCATTCGACAGCCTGGCTGATCAGCTCGGTGAGGAACGCGATGCGGTGCGGTCGAGAGAGCGCAGGCTCGAGGCACTGGTTGAGAACGTCGGTGATGGAATCCTGGTCATCGACGCCGACCGAACGATCGTGTTCGCGACACCCTCATTCCGAGCGTATCTCGATTTGGAGAACCTCGCCACCACGCGCCTCACCAACATCGTGCACCCGGACGATCTGGCAAAGGTTGGCGAGGTGTGGGACCGGAGTGCGTCCGGCGGCGATGGCTTCGCGATCGATGTCGAGGCGCGGCTCAAGCACGCCGACGGCAGCTGGCATCATGTCTGGGCGAGGGTCACCAACCGTTTCGGCGATCCGGCCGTGGCCGGGATGGTCATCAACGTCAGCGATGTGAGCGAGCGCCATCAGTTCGAGCAGCGACTCACGTTCCAGGCGCTGCACGACTCGCTCACCGGCCTCGCGAACCGCGACTGGTTCGCCCAGCAGTTGGACGCGTCGGCAGCCGGTCACCAGCGCATCAACAGCGTGCTGTACGTCGATGTCGACGACTTCAAGAGGATCAACGACACGCTCGGGCATCAAGCCGGCGACGCCTTCCTCGTCGCGGTCGCCGAGCGTCTGGTCGCCGGGGTGCGTCCGTTGGACACGGTGGCGCGTCTCGGCGGCGACGAGTACGCCGTCCTGCTCGATGGGACCGATGCCGCCGAGGCCGGCGCCACGGCGGAGCGCCTGCTCGTCTCCGTGCAGCGACCGCTGGTGCTCGCGGGGAAAGAGGTTGCGCCGCGCGTCAGCATCGGCATCGCCTCGGCGGCAGGTCGAGCCGGCTCGCAGACGATGCTCGCGGACGCCGACCTGGCGATGTATTTCGCCAAGCGCAGCGGGAAGGCCCAGTTCCAGGTTTTCACCCCGGAGATGCGCACCGAGCTCCTCGACCGTCTGCAGCTGGGAGAGGATCTCCGCACCGCGATTGAATCCGGTGGCATCACAGTCCAGTACCAGCCGGTTGTTGCGCTCGATACCGGGTTGATCGTCGGTGCGGAGGCGCTTGCTCGCTGGCGTCACCCAACTCGCGGATGGATTGGTCCCACGGTATTTATTGCACTCGCCGAGGAACTCGGTCTGGTCGAGCGCATCGATGCAGCGGTGTTGCGGGAGGCGTGTACGCAGGGTCGCACCTGGTCGGACGCCGGCTTGCCCGTCATGCGCCTCGCGGTGAACCTGTCGGGAAGCAATCTCGCCAGGTCCGACCTGGTCGGGAGCGTTGCGGGAATACTCGAGGAGACCGGCTTCGCGGCTGCGAACCTCGAGATCGAGCTTACCGAGGGCGTGGTCATCGCTGAGTCCGATGCCGTGCTCGCCACCTTGAACGACCTCAAGGCGCTCGGACTGCACCTCGCCATCGATGACTTCGGCACCGGATATTCGGCGCTCTCACGGCTCAGGGTGCTGCCGTTCGACACGCTCAAGGTCGACAAGGTTTTTGTCGATGAGCTGGCCGATGTCGATCCCGGATCGACGCTGGCCGAGAGCATCCTCGACATGGCGCGCGTGCTCCGCCTGAAGGTCGTCGCGGAAGGCGTGGAGACGTCCTTGCAGGCAGACTTTCTGCGCAGTCGCGGTTGCGACTTCGCGCAGGGCTACCTGTTCAGTCGCGCGGTCGAGCCGGCGGCCTTCGAGGCCTTGATCGCGCAGGGTGAACGGCTGGGGATGGCAGCCGTGGCGATCGCGTAAGTTCGCTGGTCACGCACCTGCGATTGGTGTGCTGGAACCCAGTCCCAGCTCCTGCTGAACGAGGTTGATAGCAGCCTGGAGGTTGGACTCGTCGCTGACGAACTTCGCTGTCGGCACCGCGCCACTCGCGACGCCGGCGAGGTCGTTGCGGACCACGTTCGCAGCGCTGACCACCTGATGGACATCGTTGCTTGCTGACGCAGGAAACGCGATGGCGAGGAGTGCATTGCTGAAGGCCTGCAGCGCCTGCGCATAGGCAGCGTCGATCGGCGCCTCATTGGCGACGGTGTTCGTGCCCGCAGCGACCAGGGCCTGGCCGAGCCCGTCCCACTTCGTCGTGGCGGTGTCGAGCGCGGAGCCGGCGTTGGCGTACTGCTGGAGGTAGTTCGAGCTCGGTGCCGGCGTCGCGACAGCGTCGCCCGCGCACCCCGTGAGTGCGATGGCCGCAGCGAACCACGCGACGCACCACACCCGTGGATCTGTCATCAGGGGCACTCTAGACATCCCACGGGGGATAACGTGTCAAGCGACTGCCTGGCCGAGGGATGGCCAGGCAACCGTCTCGGAGTAGCAGCAGCGGTGTTCGAGGCAGCCGTGCAGGATGCCGAC
>PKWB01000113.1 GCA_003131685.1 Candidatus Dormiibacterota bacterium | reverse complement strand
CGAGCGCCACCAGCAGCACGGCCACGACACAGACCACAGGTCCGGCCACCAGAAAGCGCCGCCGCCCGAATTTATCCGCGTACCGCGCCAGGATCGGGGCGAACACCATCTCGGTCGCGGCCTGGGCGCCCCCGATCAGACCGATGGCGACGCCGCTCGGCGAGCCATTGGCGAGGTCGCTGATCCGGAACTGCAGAGCCACGCCGACGCCCACCGCACCGACACGGAGCAGCCCGCTCGCGATCAGCAGCGCTCCGATCGCGTGCGGAGCGGTGTGGCGAAATTCATCATCGCCGGGTGCCTCGAGCACGCTGGCGACCTCGCGGTCGGTCACAGCTCTAAGGGTAGCCCGGCCGCATGTCATCCATCGAAACATGCGAGTGACCCCTTTGGCTCGTACAATGGAAATGTCTTCCGTTGAGAACGACCGGCCAGACGCGGGCCGGCCCCGACCGGATCATCGAGACGCTGTGGGTCTCGCCCCGGTTCCCTTCTCGACATGAGGCAGTCCACGCAGGGCGCATCGCGCCCGACCCCCGAGGTTCCATCCAATCGGCATCGAGATCCTCGCCCTAACAGGGCTGGTGATTGTTGCGGCCGCATTTGCGGTTGTAGCCGTCCTGTACGCGCGCAGAACCGTGGCGGAAAGCCGGGTGACGCACGACGCGGACGCCGAGCGCCGTCTCGAGCAGGTACGCGCTACCGAGCAGGAGGCGAAGTCGGTGCTCCTTGCCGCCAAGGAGGAGGCAGCACGACGCCGCGACGAGGCTGAAGCCGAGGTCCGTGAGCGGCGGGCGGAGATCGCACGCCTCGAGCAGCGGACCAACCAACGGGAGGAGGGCCTCGAGCGGCGCCTCCGCGAGCTCGACTCCAATGAGCAACGCCTGACCCGTCGCGAAGCCGAGCTCGAAACCCTGCGCCAGACCGTCGAGGATGAGCGGGCGCTGATCACGAGGGAGCTCGAACGCGTCGCCGCGCTCTCCGAACAGGAAGCCCGCGTCGAGGTCATGCACAGCGTCGAAGGCGACCTGGTCCCGGAGATCGCCGATCGCATCCGGCAGGCCGAGACCCAGGTCCGCGAGGAGGCTGGCGAACGCAGCCGCGAGATCCTCATCGCGGCCATGCAGCGCCAGGCCTCCGAGCAGAGCGGCGAGGCCTCGGTCACCGTCGTCCATCTGCCGTCGGACGAGCTCAAGGGCCGCATCATCGGGCGTGAGGGCCGCAACATCCGCGCATTGGAGGCGGCGACCGGCGTCGACGTCATCGTCGACGACACCCCCGAGGCGATCGTGCTCAGCTCCTTCGACCCGGTGCGCCGTGAGGTCGCCCGGGCAACCCTGGAACGCCTCTTCAGCGACGGGCGCATCCACCCGGCTCGCATCGAGGAGATGGTCGTCAAGGCCCGCAACGAGCTGGCTCAGCAGATCAAGCACGAAGGCGAGCAGGCCTGCCAGGACATCGGGCTCACCAACGTCCANNTCGCACAGCCAGGACACCGCCGCGATCGCCGGGATGATCGCGGCAGAGATCGGTTTCGACGAGCAGGTCGCCAAGGAGGCGGCGCTCTTCCACGACATCGGCAAGGCGGTGGAGCACGACGTCGACGGCCCCCACGCGATCATCGGCGGCGAGATCCTGGCCCGGCTCGGCCGCCCCGCCGCGGTCGTCCAGGCGGTCCGCTCGCATCATTACGACGAGGAGCCGCGCTCGCCTGCCGCCGCGATCCTCATGACCGCCGACGCCATCAGTGCGGCGCGGCCGGGTGCACGCAGGGAATCACTTGCCTCGACGATCAAGCGCCTCGAACGCATCGAGGCCATCGCCAACGAGTTCCGCGGTGTCGAGCGAAGCTTCGCCGTGCTCGCCGGCAAGGAGCTCCGGGTTCTCGTCAAACCGGACGAGATCAGCGACGACGAGGCGCAGATCATGGCCCGGCAGATCGCCAAACGCCTCCACGGGGAGGGGAGCTACAGCGGCCGCGTCAAGGTGGTGGTGCTCCGCGAGACCCGCAGCGTGGAGTACGCGAAGTAACGATTGCATCGCGCTTCCGGGTATTGGGCGCTGCGGGAGGCGACAATCGCGGCCGATAATGACCACGTCCTACTCACCGCCCTCACATAACGCCCCCGGCATGACATCCCCATTGGAAATCCTCAAAGTCTCAGCAACCAGCAAGCCGGTTGCCGTCGCCGGTGCGATCGCCGGCGTGGTGCGCACGCAGAAGAGGGTCGAGGTTCAGGCGATCGGCGCCGGGGCCATCAACCAGGCGATCAAGGCGATCGCCATCTCGCGTGGCTACGTTGCGCCCGGCGGGCTCGACCTGGTGTGCATTCCGTCGTTCATCGACATCTCCATCGATGGAGAGGAGCGGACCGGAATCCGCCTGGTCGTCGAAGTCCGCTAGCCTCGGCCCGTCGCGCCCCATGGGCGCCGGAACACACTGGTAGGCTTCGACCGATGCCCCAGGTACCGATCCTCAGCGACTCCGCTCGTGGTTTCAGGCCGCTCCCGCTGATCACACGGTCGCCGCGCCGAGAGCCTCAGGTGCCGGTGCTCGGACGGGCGCCACGAGTGCATCTCTGGCACATCGGCTGTCA
>PKWB01000130.1 GCA_003131685.1 Candidatus Dormiibacterota bacterium | reverse complement strand
CGATGAGTCCGGTGCCATGATGAGCAGCGGCGGCTGCGCCAGCGCCGCCGACGTGGAGGCATGGTGCGACGGATCGCGTTAGCAGGGGCGGTGTTGATGCTGGGGCTGGCAGCCTGCGGCACCCCGTCCCANNCACTTTGCTCCGGGGGCTGCCAGCACCTCGCCGCTTCTGACGCCGTACGCCCTCGAGTTGCCGGGATACAAGACGATCACGAGCCAGCCTGATCCCTCGTCGGCCGCGCGCGTTGCCGACACCTACGGTTGGAGCTGTAGCATCTCGACACCCTAGTCGGCAGCCGGTCAGGCTAAGGAGCGACCGATGAGTGTGGCAGCGCGCGGGCGTGCTGCGGGTCCGAAGCGACGCTAGACCAGCGCACACGAGCGTCTTGTCACGAGAAACGGTTCGACAGGTCCACGAGAGGCTCGTCGAGGCTCGTAAGGATCAGCAAGCGCTCCTTGAGTCAGCTCGCAAATGACACCTTGCCTGACACCTTCGTCCTTGGATGTTGGTGAACGATCCCGGACGTCAGCGGCGTTTTCAAGGGCCGCTCGAATACGATAATGGAACTCAGNNTGTCGACAGTTCGATCCTGTCCATCGGCACCATCGTTTGAATACCAGTTGCCCTCGACGGCCCGCTGCAAATCGACGGATTTGTATGATACGGAACCTTCTCGCTAGAAACGCTGAGCAGACGACCACCAACTCCCTATGGCTGCGGAGATGCATCCACCGACAGGGACAGGAATTAGCGCCTTATCGGTCGGAGAGCTTGCCCCATCAATTCNNACTCTACGTCGGGCGCCCAATGGCGACCACACTCGACACACTCGTAGCCGGAAACCACGGTCCGTGTTGTGGCGCCAAGTGAGGTGGCACCAGGCTTGTGCACGACCACTTCGTTTGACCTGCACTCCGGGCACTCAAGGATATCGCCGTCGCCCATGATTGACCACCTCGTGCTGACGCGCTGTGGGTGCCGACACGCCACAACTCAACCTTCCCTGGTATTGCATCCCTGTGACGGATGCCCATGATCCATCGGCGTCGTAGCTGAGCGGCCCCCGTGAACACGATGTTAGATGTTGGCCGCGTACGCCTGCCACTGCCGGTCGACCGGGTTGCGATCCCACGGCACCCGACGACCCTAACGCGGCAGGCTAAACCCCGCGCCGAGAACTAGGACGCGCATGGCGGAAGATACCGGTGACGATCCCCTCGGTGCCGCCGCCGCTCGCTCGGCTGCATCCGCCCGTCGCACGCGAGCCTAGCCTTGAGTTGGCGATCTGGGTAGGGACCGAGTGGACGGGCGAAATAACCAATTGCGCGCCGCGAGGGCACGACGACCTGAGGTGGTTCGGCGCTGATGAATGGCCAGCCCTAGTGCCGTGAGTTGACTGGTAGCGTCAGCTCGACGGTCCGGAGCCCTGCACGCATTTGAAGGTACCGATGATGTGCACCTGCGTAGGCCCGGAGGTCGGACCCGTGCTCGAGCTCATCCTCGGCTTGGCGACGACGTTGACGGTGCCTGACAGAAGACCGGCGTTGAGGGTCACCGTCTCAGGATCCCTTCCTGCGATGTCGCTCAGCCAGTCGCGACTGTCGGGGTTCCCGGTTCCCGCCAAGATCTGGACATTGATGAGCGTTCCGTTGCCGACATAGTTCGTGTAGCTGCCCGCAGCCACGATTCGCGCGCCGAGGCCGACCATGAGGTTCCAGCGAGTCCCCTGGACATTCCCTTCGATGCTGATGCCGAGGCCGTTCCCAAAGGCCCCTGGTCCTGAAAACGGAGCGCATGCCGCGGGTGCCCCGCCCATCGCGGGGTCGGGTGTCGCCGCCGTCATCTGGCCGCTGATGTCGCCGGAGAACGCGAGGCCCTCCGGGATCGAGCCGGTGGGAGCAGGCAGTGTGTTGCAACTCCAGGATCCGCTCATGTGCTCGAGGGGGACGCTCGCGCCGCCGGGGGCCACACCCTCCATGGACACGTCGACCGTGCCTTGCTCCCCGCCCGCGGCGACCGTGATGGTGCCACTGTCCGCGGTCAAGCGGCCCCCTTGGGCGGGTGCGGCGGTGGCCGCGGAACCGGGCGGCGGCACACCGGATGCGTACCCCGGGGTCGAGATCGACGCAGCCACAGTCACGCCGTTGCTGTCGATCGCGACGACGCCGAGCCCAGCGATATACCTCGCGTGGAGGACGAGGTTGTACAGGGTGCCTCCGAGGGAGATATCGAAGTGCACCTCGAGGTAGTGACCCGGGATCGACTGGGTTCCACTGCAGACCGCGTCGCTGCTGATGATTCCTCTTGTAACAGCGCCGCTCACGCCACCCGAGAAGCTGAGCTGCTCGCTCCACGAAGCTGCGGGCGAGGCAGATGCAGATTCGACGGGCCGACTCGTGGCGTGTGATGGCGAACCCGGCGTTGCGCTAGACGGCGAGCCGGCCCCGCAGCTTGCCAGACACAGAGCAATCGGCACAACTCGCAGCAGCCGTCCGGCGCGCATCGCTACGCGACTGTAGCAGCCGAACGGAGCGTGTCATGGGAGGTTGACGACCGCGCCTCATCGCGAGACGGGCGCTCCTCGGCAGGATCGCCTCAGGGCGAGGCTTCCGTCCGAGCCGGGCCGTTGTCCCACCGCTAGTTCCAGAGCGAATGAGTACAGGTGGCCCTCCAAGGAGCCGGCCGAGCAACTTCCCCAACCTTACGGCTCCGGCGCTGCGGTTGACCATGTTCAAGGTCGCATACGTCGACATAGCGGTCGGACGCGTCCAATTCGAGTCTACGTCGAGATTCGCTCGAGTGCGAGCACGATGATGCACACCAGCGTGCATGTAACACACTTGAGCCCAACCCTCTCAGCGAACTCAGCGCTCGGCCGAGCTCGGTTGCGACACGGGCACCGCAGCTCGGATCGTTGTCCCGACGCCGGGTGTCGATTCGATCTGAATGCTGCCCCCGAGTGCGTCGAGCCGATCTTCCATGTTGGTCAACCCAGAGCCTCGCCTGACCGTGCTCACATCGAAGCCGCGCCCGTCGTCCGCGATCTCGATCACCACTCGCTGCTCGTCCACGCCTAAGCGCACCTCGACGATTGTTGCCGAGGCGTACTTCTGCACGTTTTGAAGCGCTTCAAGCGTGCAGAAGTAGAGAGCCGCCTCCGTCTCTTGGGCGTAGCGCGGCGTGCCTTCGGCGGCCACGCGCACCGGCACGGTCGCTTTGCGCGCCTGTGATTCCAATGCGGCCACCAGCCCCTTATCAGCGAGCAGAGGCGGATAGATGCCACGGGCGAGATCTCGCAGCGTCTCGAGTGCTTCATCGGCATCGCTTTTCAGCTGGTCCAGTGTTGTCTTTGCCTTCTCCGGGTCTCGGGTCAGCAGCATTTCGACTAGTCCCAGCTTCACTTTTAGGGCCACCAGGTGCTGCTGAGCACCGTCGTGCAGATTGCGCTCCAGGCGCCGGCGTTCCATGTCTTGGGCATGCACCAGCCGCTGTCGCGATGCGCGCAACTCGTCGAGTCGTACTTGCAGGTCGGCGGTCAGGCCGACGTTCTTGAGCACCAGTCCGGCCTGGTGGGCGAGGTCGTCGACCAACTTCTGCTCGATCGGTGTCAGCGACTCGCCGCGTCGCTTGTTGACGCTCAAGGCGCCGAGCAATTCGCCCTGATGGCGCACCTCAACCGCTCGGGTAGCGCCCAGCAGAGCCGGCAACGACCCGTTTGCCATCGGCAGTGACTCGTGCCTATCAGTCGTATTCGGGAATGTCGCGGCGGATCGCAGTGCCCCATTCCCACGTAGCCACACTGTCGCGGACTCAGCGCCCGTTCCCTCCTGGAGTACGCGCGCCATGCGCGGCAGCACCTCATCCGCTGCGTACGTTTCGGCCACGCGCCCTGAGAACTCACTGAGCACCTCGTACGGTGTAGCTCGATGCCCGTACACCAGCCGGTTGGCCACCTTCTGCACCTGCTCGCGCACCGGCTGGAAGCCGATCGCCACGAGTGCGGTGGCCAAGATCGAGAGCGCCAGGTTGGGTTTGCCACCACTGCCCACCAGTGTCCCGACCCCCACCGCGATGCCTACGTAAACCGTCGTGATGAAAACTGCCAGCGATCCGTACACCAGCGTCCGGCTGATGAACACGTCGATGTCGTAGAGGCCGTACCTCATGACCGCGAGGCCGATCGCGAGCGGAATGAGGACATCGACGCCAAAGAACCCCAGGGTCGACGTCAGATCGCCCACGGCACCTAGCGAAGCTAAGACCAGGAGTGCGAGCGCAGCTGCGGCAACATACGCGAACCAACGCATCTGGGTCCTCTCGACGTCCCGAGAACGTCGGAAACGCGCCGTTACCACAATCAGAAGGGCTCCCACCAGCAGGAGTGGCCACACGTAGGCGGGACCACTAGTGTTGGTCGCGACACTTAGCGCAGGAAGGGCCCAAGGATTCACCACGCTCGGGAGCCGCGGTGACAATTGGATCGGCGTCGTCGCGATCATTGAGGACACGACCATCGCGGCGCCCGCCGCGAAGACCACGAATGACACCCATCGCCAGCGTGTCCCGGGCAGCAGTCGCCCGTCCGGGAAGAACAGCGTGATAACCGCGAGCAGGATCGGATCAAGCGCTCCAGTAACACCGACCAGCCACGCGACCCACGCCACCCAGCCCCGCGGCGATGCTCCGGAGAGCAACCCATGCATGGCAATGAACTCGGCAGCAAGGTAGATCGCGTCTGTCCCGGCGATCGCCAGCAGCAGCCAACCGATGCGGTTCCTGGGCCGGCGCGTTGCGATCAGGATGCCGAGGAGCCCGACAATTGGTGCCTGGAGGAAATATTGGAACTGCGCAGTGGCGAGTGAGTTGATCGCCCTTTGGTCAAGAGTCAGCAGGATCACACTGGTGACGACGAGGAGCAGTGTGACCAACCCGACCAGCCATGCCAGATGCACTCTCCGCCGCTCGCCGCGTGTCGTCATGAAGCTCACGATATCGACGGGGTCACTGGCTGTCCATGGTGCGACCGCCCCCTCTTACGGGGGGCCAGCACGATTCAGGATCAAGGATCTCCACCGGATCGGAGCGAGCGCTAGGCGGCTGTAAATACAGTTCGAGGCCGCCGCGAACAACAGGGAAGCGTTGCTCGAGGCCTGGTGAGCACAGCGAGGCTCACCCCAGCGTGCAACTAACAGACCAGAAGCGCCGTGTGATCGGTTGTGGTACTGGCACCATTCGCATTCGCATGCTGGCAGCCTTCCGGTCCGCAGGCCCGCGGACTACTTTGGTAGCGGACGATCGAAGACTACGCACGAAGAGGTGACCATGAACGAGTTCGATATCGTGACTGTGATTGACCGGCCAGCGGATCAGGTCTTCGCTTTTCTCGTGGACATCGACAAGGCTGCTGACTGGAACCCCCAGGTGACCGAAGCGCGAAAGACGAGCGATGGACCGCTCGGCGTGGGCACCACCTTTCTGTATGTTGGAAAGTTCCTGGGACGCCGTTTCGAATCTGTCTCGGAGTGTACTGACTACACGCCCAACGAGAGGTTCAGCACCAAGACGACCTCCGGCCCTTTCCATCTCGAAATCGAAAACACGCTGAGTTCGCTCGATGGCGGAACCCAGCTCGCTACCATCTATCGAGGCGAGAGCCGGGGCTTTTTCAAGCTCGCCGAGCCGGTNNGACAGAGAACTTGAAGGCGCTGCTTGAGGGCGAAGACACGTAAAGAAGCAGCTTCGAGCAGCGAAACGTGGGCATCAGACCGGGCACCTCGGGACGATCGACGCCAACGCATCATTAGTGACGAACGTAGACGTAACGGCGCATACTCTCGCCGCCAACCATATTCACCAAGAGTTGGAGAGGGGGCGACCGATGCCGGTTGCGCGGGGCGCGGGGCGTACCAGGCGGCGCACTGGTGCCGCGCCGGTCGGAGCCCGCCAGTCAGGTGCCGAGGCAAGACGATGCCCGGATCGTGTACTCCGCGCGGGTGCTGTCGGGCGCGCTCCCCCTGGCCGCGTGGAGTGGTCTTGCAACGATGACGTTGTGACGTGAACTCACACCGAGAGCACGGTTCAGAGGAATAAGGAAGAAAGTACATATGATTGGGAGACAGTCGGCATGGCGAGCGGGTTCAGTCCTGCTCGCCGCCAGCTTTATCACGCTCGGTACGCTGCCCATCGTCGCGCACGCCACCGTAGTCGGTCGCGACGCTGGCTCGAACAGCTCGAAGAGCTCGGCGTCGAGCTCGGCGATCCAAGGGCAGGCGGTCCTTGTCGGCACAGGAAACATCGCGTCGCTCGCGCCGGCCGCCGGCGGTAGCGCCAAGCCCATGAACATGTCGCGGCGTGCGAACCTCGGCGGCAAACCCGCCCGCAATCCGGTCAGCGCCGCGGTGATGCCCGCGATCACCGGAGCAGCGCTCTCCGGCAACCGAACGTTGCTCCACAATTTCGACGGCGTCAGCGACCTCGACAACGCGAACACAACGGGTTACATTCTCGCGCCACCCGACCAAGGACTCTGCGTTGGCCGTGCCGCTTTCGAGGGGGGTCAAGAGGTGGTCCTCGAGCCCGTCAACATCAGCTTCGCACTCTATAGCACATCAGGGACAGAACTCCTTGGGCCGTTAGCCCTCAGCTTCCTGTATCAAGAGCCCAACTTCCCCACCGAGTTCATCAGCGATCCGAGGTGCCAGTACGACAAGGCCACCGGCGACTTCTTCTTCACCATCCTTGCGTTCAACCCCAACGGCAGCGAATCGCACCTTGACATCACTGTCCTGCACCAAGATGGAAGTCTCGATACCTACCGTATCGACACCACCGACGCCACGGGACGTGGCTGCCCCTGCTTCGCGGATCAGCCCCTGCTCGGGATTGACAGCCAGAACCTGTACATCAGCGGTAACGAGTTCCCGATCAGCCAGCCCAGCCCGTACTTCAATGGCGCAGAGATCTTCGCCATCTCCAAGTCGCAGCTGGCCGCGAGCGTCGCTGCCAACTATGTCGAGTTTCCCCATATCAGTGACGGTGGCATTCTCATCGAGACGCTCCAACCCGCGATCACCAACGGCTCGGCGCCCGCTGAGTACTTCCTGCACAGCTTCACCGTCGACGCGTTCGGGAACAACAGTAGCTTCGACCATCGTCTCGGCATCTTCGCGCTGACCCATCAGAGCGCTGTGACCGGAGGTGGTACGCCGACGCTGAGCAACCCGACGATCCTCAACAGCGAGACGTACGTGCAGCCCAACCTGGCGCCCGAGCCCAATGGATACGTGCTCAATCCAGACGACGATCGCATGCAGCAGGTCCAGTACGTCAATGGCAACCTGTACGCGGCGCTCTCCACGGCGGTATCCATCAAGAACGACGCGACTCGCACCGGCATCGCATGGTTCCAGATAAGGCCCTCGCTGAAGGGTTCGCTCACCGTCAATGCGAGCATTGCTCACCAGGGCTACGTCGGCGCCGCCGGTACCTACCTCCTGTATCCGGCGATTGCACAGGGTCACAACGGCATCGTCGAGATCGGCTTCTCGCTGTCCAGTACGACACGGACGCCGAGTGCGGCGTATGTGACCGGTACCGGCAGTGACGTCACGGGCTTCGGTCCGATCTACGTGGTTGCCACCGGAACCGGGTCGTACGTCGACACCTTTACCTGCAACGGGTCCGCGCCTCCAGGCTGCCGCTGGGGCGATTACTCGTGGGCGACCATTGACCCGCTCACGGACGAACTCTGGTTCGGCGCTGAGTACACTCCGCCGCTGAGCCGGCAGATCTCCAATGCCAACTGGGGCACGCGCATCTTCGAGGTCAAGGCCTAAGGAAGACGCACGCGCCTGGGGGCGCAGTAATGTCCTGGCGGTCGCGGGCGCGCTGTGCGCCCGCGGCCGCTACCAGGTTGGCTCGTCGCGCTCCGCGAGAACGGCGACGGGTCGCCGACGCTGACCTTCGAGGTCGGCGGTCGAACCATCGAGGTGGTTGCGGACTCCGTCGCGCTCGCCCTGCCAGCATGTCGCGATAGGCCTTGCGGCGCCTTTGACCGGGATCGGAGGCCACGCACGCGCGGCCCGGCCCGCGCGTTTCGGCGCGGTGATGAAGGTTTGGCAACGATATAACTTGACGCACCGGAGCGCGTCTTGAGGCGTGGTGCCTCCGCGTTACGTGGTCGCCACGGATTGCGCGCGCGCTTCGGTTCACGGCAGCGAGAGACACTCGGCCGCATAGATCAGAACGGGAATCGCGACAATTGCTCGCTGGGCGGCCGACTGGCTACACGCGGCGTTCCGTCGCGACGATGACGAACGCGGTCAAGGCATGGTCGAATATGCGCTGATCCTCGTCCTTATCGCCATCGTCGTGATCGTGATCCTGCAAGTCGTCGGCCAGCAGGTCAACAACGTCTTCTCGAACGTGAACAACGGCCGCTCCTCGTAGTCAGACCGGAACCGACTGACGCACAGTGCGAGGGCAGTCCGTACGGGAACGAGCAGAGGCCACACCGAAGCGGTGGTTATTGCTGCCCCCGCGGTTGGGGCTGCTGCCCGTAGCCCAGCTGGAGACCACACCAGGCGACCAAGACCCAAACGCCCATCCACATGGAAGCGGATGCGCCCATCGGGGGTCAAGTGATCGAGAACTTGCCCGAGATCCCGAACACCTTGGAGTTGGATGTCGAGATGATCTTGATCTGGTAGCTCGTCGCCGGCGACAGCGTGCTCGGAACCTTCCAGGTGAAGGTCCCGGCCGACGTCAGCACTGATTTCGCAATCGTTTTCACAACCGTACCGGACTTGAGGAGCTGGATCTTCACGTCGGCGCCGGGGCTGCCCGAGGACGACCACGTGATCGCGTGCGAGCTCCCCCGCGCCCAGGAGGCGCCGGTGGTGGGTGCGGTGACCGTGATGCTGCTACTGACCGAGGCGGCCGGCCCCGTCTCCACCAGGGTCTGGGACGCGCCGGCACTGGTGTACGCGCCCACCGCCGTGCAGCTGGTCGAACTGATACAGCTCACCCCGCTGAGGATGGTGCTGCTGCTGCTCGGGTTGGGGCTGGCGACGATCGCCCAGGTGCTCCCATTCCAGCTCTCCACCAGGGTCTGGGGCACGCTCGACCCGTTGATGTCGTCGCCCACCGCCACGCAACTCGTCGAGCTTACGCAGGAGACACCGAGCAGGGAGTTGTTCCCGGCGCCCTGGTTGGGGCTCGCGACAGTGGACCACGTGCCGCCGCTCCAGCTCTCAACCAGCGTCTGGTCCACGTTGGACGCGTTGAAGTAGTCGCCCACCGCCACACAACTGGTCGAGCTGGTGCACGTCACCCCATTGAGTTCATCGGTGATCGTGCCTGGGTTGGGACTGGAGCTGATCGTCCAGGAGCCGCCGCTCAAGCGCTCGATCAGGGTCTGGGCGATCGACGCGCCGTTGACGGAGGCGCCCACCGCGGTGCAGGCGGTCGAGCTGGTGCAGGACACGCTGACGAGGGTGTTGGTGCTGCTCATCCGGTTCGGGCTGGTGCTGATCGTCCACGTGCTCCCGCTCCAGCTCTCGATCAGCGTTTGGGCGGACGATCCATTGAAGTAATAGCCCACGGCGACGCAGCTCGTCGAGCTGGTGCAGGCGACACCGTTGAGGACGTTGATTCCGGTCCCCGAGTTGGGGCTGGTGGCGATGGTCCAGGTGGTCCCGTTCCAGTCTTCGATCAGCGTCTGTTCCACACCCGTCTTGGCGTAGGTGCCCACCGCCACGCAACTGGTCGAGCTGGTACAGGCCACCCCGAGCAGGGAGTTGCTGCTGGTGCCCTGGTTGGGACTCGCGATGACTGCCCAGATGGTCCCATTCCAGCGCTCGACGAGGGTCTGCTGTGTCACCAAATAGGCACCGACCGCCATGCAGTTGGTCGAACTGGTGCAGGACACCGCGCTGAGGCCGTTGTCACTGCCGCCCAGGTCGGGGCTGACGACGATGGACCAGGCGGTGCCGTTCCAGGTCTCGGCCAGGGTCTGGACTGCCGCCGAAGCGTCGTCGTAGAAGCCCACCGCGATGCAACTGGTCGAGCTGGTGCAAGCCACACCAATGAGGAGGCCGCTGGGACCGCTGCCCTGGTTGGGGCTTGCGACGATCGACCAGACGGTCCCGTTCCAGCTTTCGGCCAGGGTCTGTTCTTCGGACCCGTTGATGTAGTACCCGACCGCCACGCATTTGGTCGAGCTGGTGCACGCGACACTGTAGAGGTAGTTTTCTCCGGTGCCGTTGTTGGGGCTGGCAGTGATGGACCAGATGGTGCCGTTCCAGCTCTCGACCAGGGTCTTCGCGACATTTGCCACATAGAACCACCCCGCCGCCACGCATTTGGTCGAGCTGGTGCAGGACACACCGTTGAGCTCGTTTTGTCCGGTGCCGTTGTTGGGGCTGGCAACGATGGACCAGGCGGTGCCGTTCCAGCTCTCGACCAGGGTTTGGAGCACGGGGTTGTAGTAGTACCCGACCGCCACGCAGCGGGTCGAGCTGGCGCAGGACACACCCGAGAGGTGGTTGTCATAGGGTCCCTCGTTGGGGGTGGCGACGATCGACCAGGCCGTCCCGTTCCAGCTCTCGACGAGTGTCTGCTGGGCGGTCGGGGTGTAGTAGACACCCACGGCGGTGCATTCGGTCGGGCTGGTGCAGGACACGCCGAAGAGGCCGTCGGGATAGGTTCCCTTGTTGGGGGTGGTGATGATCGACCAGGCCGTCCCGTTCCAGCTCTCGACCAGGGTCTGCGCGACGCTCGATCCGTTGTAGTAGAAACCCACAGCCACGCAACTCGTCGAGCTGGTGCAGGACACAGCGTTGAGGACGTTGTTGCCGGTGCCCGTATCGGGGCTGGTGGTGCTCGACCACGAGGTTCCGTTCCAGCTTTCAACCAGGGTCTGCTCTACCTTCCCCATCTGGTAGAACCCGACCGCCACGCAGCTGGTCGAGCTGGTGCAGAACACACCGTTGAGGTCATTGCGACCGCCACCCAGGTCGGGGCTGCCGACAATAGCCCAGCCAGTTGCCAACACCGCGCTGCTGGTCACGACGGCTACCGCCGCTGCGACGATCCCGGCAATCGCGAGGCGTGCGACGCCCCTTGAGCTCTTGAGTCCCTGACGGTGTCCTCTCATATCACCCCATCCCGTAGCAGTAACGCGTGAGCCACTGCCCCCTTCGACCGGAATGCCACTGGCAGCGAGTCATGCGGGAAGGGACGAAGTATGCGCTGTTGGCGCGCTCTTGACGAGCTCAGACCCGGTGATAGATCTCGCCCTGACTAGGTACCCGGCGAAGCGGCAGTCGCAGAGGATGATCCTCATGCTCATGCGGGCAGCACTCGACACGACGCGGTTCGTGTTCGGGGTGCCTCAGCGGCCTGAGGACAAGCATCGTTGCCCACCGAAGCGTGCAATTAACACGCCAGGTCCGATGTCGGTATAGGCTCTTCGTCGGCTCCGCAAACCTTCGGCGCGGTGTGATTTGGCTGCCGTCTCGAGCGTCAGGGCGGACTCGGGCTTGATGAGGCCGATGGTGAAGGGGATGACGAACTGCCGCCCGCGCAGACGGTGGCGCCGAACTCATTGAAGTCCTGAACCACCGGGTTGTTGTCGGTCGCTTCCTGGGCGATTGCTGTCTCATACGCGCTGAGATTTCCGGATTGTGCCGCGCTCTGGGCAGCCTGGAAGTCGCTGACTATGTGCATGGTATTGCTGCCTTTGTTACGTCTCGAGGCGAATGCTCGCTCGACGACGATGACGTCGGGAAGATCCTGTGATGGCGGATACCACGCCAATTGCAGGTAGATAAGGGGGACCACGATGCACCACATCACTCGAAGCGCTGCGGGAATCCTTGCCACGGTGGCGCTGCTCTCTGCGGCGCCGCTCTCGGCCTCCGCGTCGACCTCCGCGCACTTTCTAGGCGGGGCGGCGCAATTCGTGGTCCTGGGTGGAGCGGGGGTCACCTGCACCAAGTCCACCGTCGGCCTCGGCGCCGTGGGCTCCAAGAAGACGGTCACCAAGACCGCAACGTGCAGCATCGCCGGGGCCGTTCACCAGGGGGACGCGACCGCCGTTGCCGCGTTCAACAATTTCAGCACCGCGTACACCGCCCTTAAGGCGAAGACGTGCCCCCCCGCCAACAACCTGACCGGGAAGGCTCTCGGCGGAAAGACACTGGCGCCAGGTGTGTACTGTTTCAATAGCTCGGCGGGCCTCACCAACGGCATCCTGACGCTGGCAGGGCCGTCCTCCGGCGTGTGGGTAATCCAGGTCGGGACCAGCATCACCACCGCCACCTCCCAGGTGGTCATGGCCGGCGGCGGAAAGGCCTGTAACGTCTACTGGGCGCCCGGCACTACCGGGACCATTGGGACCAACTCGAAGTTCCAGGGAAATATTCTCGCGGGATCGGCTGTCACATTTAGCGGAACAGGCTCAAGCCTGGTGGGCCGTGCCTTGGCGAAGACAGCAGTGACGATGACCGGCGCTAATCTCCGGCTTCCGTCGAACTGGAATACGTCGATCTGTCATTAGTTCCCTTAGCCGTGTCTGCGGCGGACGCGCGCGTCCGCCGCAGCCTCCGCACGGCTCTAGGACATCACGGGTGTCCAAGGTGAATCGGTGAGCTTCCGCGCCGTCCGGTAATGGACGAGGTTGTCGAGGTTGGTGTCGCCGCCGTGGCTCGCGTGCCACCATGTGGTGCGCCGTGTGGCATGAGAGACACCTTCATGCGTGGATGTTGGTGAGCAACCCTGGACGTCAGGGGTGTTTTAAGGCCCGCCCGAATACGATAATGGAACTCAGAGGACGTCCACAAACGTCAGTTAGCCCGGTTGGAAAACCTGGTGTCGACAGTTCGATCCTGTCCCTCGGCACCATTATTTTGAATCTATGAGCTTGGCGCCGATACGCTGCGCAGCAGTGCTTCGGTCTCCTCAAGGGCTGGAGCGTAGCCCATCGTGGTGAGCAACGCTCGAGCTTCGCGCAACGGGCCGTCAGCCTCGGGCGTGCCGAGGGCGAGCAGGCAGCGTCCCTGACCGAGCAGCGCGTAGGCGAGTTCCGGAAGGTCGCCAAACGTGCGCCAGCGCGTAGCCGCATCGGCGTAGACGGTCGCGCCCGTCGCGTGATCGCCGGCAGCCTCCGTGAGCGCGGCGCGACATGTGGCCAGAGCGCGCTGTTGCAGCGGGGTACGCGGCTCGACGCCCGCGACGAGCAGGGCGGCCAGCGTCGGGTGGCCCAGCGCGAGCGCGCAGCGGACGAGCTCTGGCAGCGCGGCTGCGTAGTAAGGCTCGCTGCGTATGCCGACATCCCGCTCCAGTTCCTCGAGCAACGCCCTTGCTTGGTCGCTGTGGCCGCCCGCGAGCAGGAGCCGGGCGGCCGGCGCGAACCCCATCGCCATGTACTGCGGGTCGCCCGCCTCTCGAGCGCTCGCCACAAGCTGCTCTGCGGCGGCAGCATCGGCTCCCTCGCCGCGCCTGCCCAGGAGAGCCAGTTGCACCGAGCGAGCCTCAATCAGAACCACGTTGCCAGCCGCCTCGGCGCGCTCTGCCACCGATTGGGCGTCGGCGAGCGCACGCTCCGAGTGGCCGCAGGCAGCCAGGAACGTCAGTCTCTGCGCCGCGATCGCGAGCGCAAACTCCGCGATGCCGCGCCGCTCGCAGAAGTCGATGCCGTCGCCACACAGCTTCAGCGCGGCCTGCAGGCCCTCATGCTGCCAGACACCCAGCTCGAGGTTGTTGTGCAGGGCGGCGGCGTCGCGGCCCAGCCCCTGCTCGACGGCGAGCGCGAGCCCGCGGCGCAAGTCGGCCAAGCCCTCCGCTTCCCCCAAAATGGCACGGACGAAGCCGCGGATACCCAGGGCACGGGCCGGTTCCGGGAGACCTAGGCCGGCGGCCAGCTGGAGCGCCTGTTCGGCGGCAGCGATCGCCTCCGGATATGCAGCCGCAGTTACCTTCGCGCTCGCCAGTGATGCATACGCGTTGACGAGCTCCGGGCCCGGCGCTTCCGCTTCGAGCAGCCGGAGCGCCTCGGCGATGAGATCCCGATAACGTGGATCTCCGCCCACAGCGACCACCTTCGCCAGCGCGGTCAACGTCCGCGCCGCAGCCACGGTGGCACCCGCGTCGCGATGCAGCGTCAGCGCTTCCTCGAGCGCGTCCCTCGCCCCTGCTTGGCGTCCCAGCTGCTGTGCCGCCTGCGCCCATCGTTCGAGCAGATCAGCCCGCTCCGTGTCGTCGTCCGGGGCGAGTTCGAGTGCCCGGGCGAAGCTGGCCTCGGCGCTGGTCACGTCGATGGGCAAAGCTCGCTCCCCGGCCAGTGCGAGGAAGTGACGCGCGGCCGCCTCCAGCCCCGGGACGTCCTGCTCCTGGCCCATGGCACGCGCCAGCTCCAGCGCTTCGGTGTAGTGATAGGCGAGCGCGTCGCTGAGGTTGTCGACGCCGTCTCCGGCCTGGCGCTCGATCCAGGCGGCAGCCGCGCGATGCCGGGCGGCCCGGCTCGAGCGCGGGATCTGCGAGTAGCAGACGTTGCGCACCAAGAGGTGCCAGAAGCCATATTCCTCCTCCCTCTGCATCGAGCTGCTTCGGGCGGGCCGTACGAGCTCCTTGCGCGCCAACTCATGGAGGGCGAGCTCGACGTCGCGCGGGTCGCGCCCGCCCATGCTGGCGAGCGCTCCGGCCCAGAACACCTTGCCGATGACCGCGGCATCCTGGAGGAGACTCTTGCGCTCCGCAGAAAGCGTGTCCAGACGGGCGGCAATCAGGGCTTGCACCGAGTCGGGTAGCAACATGTCGTCGAGCGATTCGCCCAGCAGATTTCGGTCACTGAGGAGGCGCACGAACTCCTCGGCATACAGCGGGTTGCCGCCGGCGCGGTCGAGCAGGGCGTGCTGGGTCGCGCTCGGCAGCACCGTCTGCTTCAGGAGCAGCGCGATCAGGGTCGCTGTCTCGTCGTCGGAGAGCGGGGCGAGGTTGATCGTCTGGGCATTGCGCACTCCCGCCGCCCAGGTCGGATGCTTCTCCTGGAGCTCCGGCCGGGCGGTGCAGAGCAAAAGCAGCGGCACCCCTGCGGACCAGTCGGCCAGATGCTCGAGAAAGGCGAGCATGGGCTCATCCGCCCAATGCAGGTCATCGACGACCAGCACGGTGGGGTTCTGCGCTGCCAGCCCCTCGAGAAAGCGCCGCCAGGCGGTAAAGGACTCCTCCTGGGCCGCCGGCTCGCCGCCGGCGCCGACCAGCGGGGCGAGCCGTGCCCTGAGCCACGCCCGATCGAGTTCGTGCTCGGGGATGGCCTGGTCGAGTTTGGTCAACGCCACCTCGGGAGGGTCCGACTCGAGGATCCCGCACTCCGCCTTGACGATCTCACCGAGCGCCCAGAAGGCGATCCCCTCGCCGTAGGGGAGGCACCGGCCCTGGCGCCAGCGCACCAGCCCCGGGCGTTGCTCGATGTACTGCAACAGCTCGGTGCAGAGGCGGGTCTTGCCCACCCCCGGCTCGCCCATCACGGTGACCAACTGGCAGGAACGCTGGGTCGCGGGCCGCTCGAAAGTGGCGATCAGCTGGGATCGCTCGAACTCCCTGCCCACCAACGGCGTGGCACTGGTTCTGATGACGTCGGCGCCGTAGCGGGCTCGAGCGGCTGCCAGACCTGAATTGGATCCGCCTTCCCTTTGACCATCGCCGGCTCGAGGCGGGCGAACGTGAAGACGCGTTCGGTCTGGCGGAAGGTCGGCTCCGACACGGCCACTCCGTTGATGGGGGCGATGCCCTGCAGGCGTGAGGCAGTGTTGACCACGTCGCCGGTCACGAAGCCTTCGCCGCGCTCGGGATGCGCGCCGAGTGCGACCACCGCCTCGCCGGTATTAATGCCGACCCTCACCTGCAGTTGCAGTCTCTCGTCGCCGCGGTTCAGCTCCTCGAGGGCTTCCAGGATGCGCAAGCCGGCACGGACCGCGCGCTCGGGGTCATCCTCGTGCGCCACCGGC
>PKWB01000040.1 GCA_003131685.1 Candidatus Dormiibacterota bacterium | reverse complement strand
TATGCGCCGAGCTCCACGTCACGTGTTTGACTGATCACCAGTTCCTCAAACAGAACGGTTGGACCGGCTAAGAGCACGCTGACTCGCGCGTGCCTACCGCTCGTCGATCACCACCAGTCCTACCACAAGCACGTGTACGGCGAGCCCGTCCCGCTGGCCTGAAGGATCCGCCTCGAATCCCTGCCATAAGACCATGGCGCCAGGTTCAACCACGCGGTTGTCGACGGCGCCCTTGTCCGCGACGGGAAGGCGGTCGAGGCACACTTTTGCGTGCCATCCGACGTCTCTTTCTTTGCGCCGGTCCGAATACGGCAGTTTGGCTGGGCGTCGGGCAATGGGCGGGCTCATCCGTGCCCTCGACATCGATGCGTGCTGCACCGAGCGCCTCGCCGCCTGGCGCTCTGCCAGCTCTATAGGGGTCGCGGGTCGATCCCCCGCGGCCGGGCACACCAGCGTCACCAGCCTACGGCGCCGTCGATCAACTCCCTGATAAGGTCCGCGTGCCCGTTGTGGCGTGCGTACTCCTCGATCATGTGCACGTAGATCCAGCGGAGTGAGCAGGGCTCGCCGTGACGGATGCCCGTCTCGTCCAGCTCGTGGTTGGCGACGGCCGCCCGGCTCGCTTCGGACTCCGCCTGCCAGGCGGCGAGGTCAGCTTCCCAGTCGGCGTCGTCGAGTGGAACGAGTTCGCTGTCGTCCACCGCCGCATCGGCGAATATGTATGGCGTCTCCGGTTCGCGAAGCAACACCCGCCGGAACCAGTTGCGCTCCACCTCCGCCATGTGCCGGACGAGGCCGTGCAGCGAAAGCTTCGAGGTCGCGACCGGACGGCGCTTGCGCTGCTCGTCGTTGAGCCCCTCGCTCTTGAGCAGAAGGGTCATGCGATGAAAGTCCAGCCATGCGTCGAACATGGCTCGCTCGCCCGCGATGAACGCGGGTTCCGCGCGACGCGGATCGGACAGATCCTGGACCATGAGCTCATCTCCATATCAGTACAGAACGCCTATTCGCGCGTGGCCTTCACGATAATCCGCCGCGCTGCGCCCTGCCTCGCTACGAAGCTATCGAATCCCTCGACGCTATCCGGAAACGCCTTAGTGCGCCCTCGGCAGTCGCGCCGACGAGACGCACCTCAATTGTGCAAGGACGGGGTTTGCCCACCGTATGGAGCGCTGAGCTTGGCTGGGGGGAGAGGATTCGAACTTGCGTCCGGAAGGTCGAAGGTGACGGTCGCCATGTGCCGAGTACGCTCGCGCAACCCAGCGCATCATCACGGCCTGGCTTAGGCTTCGCGAAGCATGTACAAGGCGGCCGTGCTGGGCACCAGCGGCGCAGGCAAGAGCACCGTTGCAGCGGCGCTCGCCAGCCTCAACAAGGTTCCGCACGTCGACCTCGACGACCTGGCTATCGGCCCAAGCTGGCAGAGCGTGCCAGACGATCAGTTCCGCACCCGTGTGCTGGCCGTCCTGGATAAGCCAGGCTGGGTCATCGATGGCGACTATCAGCGCAAACTCGCGGATCTTGTCTTGTCCCGCGCCGACACCGCTGTCTGGCTGGATCTTCCACTCAGCGTCAGCCTGGGGCGCATGTGGCATCGAGTGTCAGGCCAAATCCGAGCGAAGGTCGAGGTGCGGCACGGAAGCACCCTCACGTGGAACCTCGGCCTCATCCGCTGGGTCATGCATGAGGTGCGGTCACACGCACGCCGACGAATCACGATGAAGTCGAGGCTCGCCAAGCATCAGCACCTTGCGGTAGTGCATCTCCGGTCGCAGCGCCAGGTGGATGCCTGGCTCGCCGAGCAGCGGTCCGCGGCCCCGCAGCACCCTTCGATCGGGTGACGTTGCCGGACGCCAGGCGCATTCGGGCATCTCAGTTGCGCTACCTCGTCCTGACACGCGGACGTCGAGCAGGGCGCTCGGTGAGCACCCGAACTCCAGCGGCAGAGACGCCGTCGAGTTACTCCGCAGTTCGCCAGCTCAGGCTGCCGACGCGAAGCGATAGCCGAAGGTAGTTCCTTCCGACGTAGTGGTACTCCACCGGGAGACCCCCCTTCACGCGAATAGCACCTCCAGGGTGGCGAGTGAGGAGGCGAATCCCTCTCCCTCCGCCACCTCTCCCTCCGCTACAAACCCCTCAACGAATAAGGGCCTTTGTCCTCCGCGTGAGCCAACCGCCGGTCGACCCAGCCGGGACGGCACCCCGAGTTGGAGGCACGGCGGCCGCGACAGACTCTGGCTTCGTGAGTTACGAGTGCACTGGAAGAACTTGGACTCTGCCTGAGGAACAGACCACCTGTCCGGTCGGAAAAGCCATTGGCACCCGCAAGCTGACCACAATCGGCGTTCTCACCCCCGGAAGGACGACGCGGATGCCCGCCGCGGTTTCACACGGTAGAAGGATGTCGTCGCCGCCGATGCTGATGTAGCCATAGCCGAAATCTTGAGTGGTCCCGAGGGGCGCCGAGCCGATCGGTTGACTGGTCTCGAGGGGCGCCGTGCCCGTTTGAAGCACCACCGTCTGCAGATTAGTGCTCAAAGAGAAATTCGATGTTGTCTGAACCTCGCGGGTAGGAAGCTCGGCACCGTTGCCTGCCAGAAACTGCAAGATCGGCCATCCTCGAAGCTCACAGGGCCGCGGGCTGCGGTTCCTGATGCCCAGCACGATGCTGATGTTTCCGGCCCCCCCGCCGCTGGCGCCCATCAGGTAGGCGACCTGTACCTGCGACGCCAGGCAAAGGGGTGCGCTTGTTGCGGTACTCACGGAAGGAGGTGCGGTGACGGGCGCACTCGGCGACGCTGAGACGGAAGCAGCTGCAGTAGGGGACGTCGACGCGGATGACGACGCTGCTGGGATCGGCCGTACCGGCGACGAGCCGGGGAAGTGACCACCCAAGAGGATCACCGGCAGCGCTACCACTAACACGACGCAAGCACACGTGGCGATCACGATGCTCAAAGTTGTGATCCGCCGGCGTCCAGAATCCTCTGTCGCGCGAGCAGCGGCGCCAAGGAGTCGCGGTGACACATCATGTGACGCTAGGCGAGCGAAATACTCATGTGCAGTGCGGCTGATACGCTCGTCCTCAAAGCCGTCACTCATCACGCATCTCCTGCTTCAACGTTGCCATCGCGCGGGCGAGGTGACTCCGCGCGGTTCCCGGTCTGCAGCCCATAAGGCCCGAGCACTCAGCGACGGTGTACCCGTGGAAGTAATGAAGCGCCACGACGGCTCGTTGTCGCGACGATAGTCGGGTGAATGCTCGATCAAAGTCGAGGAGCTCGCCGGTGAACCGAAAGACATCAGTGGACGCGGAACCTTGATCCAGGCGTGCATTGGCCCGTAACGCTGTGCCGGACCGGCGGAGGTGCTGCAGGCAACGGTTGACGCAGATCCGCGTCAGCCAGGGTCGTGTCCGGGACGGATCCCGCAAGGTCGACCATGATCGCCAGGCCGCGAGTACCGTGTCCTGGACGATGTCCTCGGCATCCGCGGCATCGCGGGTGATGGTCAAGGCCACGGCGTAGAGATATGCCACCTCGGCGCCAGCTACCCGCTCAAAGTTCTCTTTGCGCTCGGGGTCGGCCACCCTTTCCTGTGGTTTGTCCGCCACGCTCATTGCAATATAGATGCCACGGCGACCCCGATTGCTTACAGTCCGGGCTCACCAGAACGTCCCGGGATTCCCTGAGAGGTTCACCTGCTTTCAAGGATAGGACGCTTTGGATGCTAGGTTCGCTCACGTCGAGGTCAATGGCTGACACCCGATCTGACACCCTACGTCGCGGTCGCGGTCGGTTTGCGGCGGGCGAATTCACTCTGACGCCCAACTCTGAATACCGGGTGGCTATCGACGCTCGTCGACGAACGCATGGGGGCGAACTTGAAAACCGGCCTGCTATCAATGGTTCTGCGGTCGATCGGATGACTGTTCACGGCTTCGGCGGAGGACGTTGCTGAGAAATGCATCTTTGGCCCTCCAATACTCCTCGGCTCCGCGGGGAGCAGCGGCGAGCTTGCAATCGTCGTAACGGCGCAGCAGGGCGCTATCGGACCGCAAACGATCTCGGAGTTCAAGCAGGAAGTCACTTTCAGAGCCAGCCTGCGTGAGTTGTACGCCAAGGGGCAGTTCGTATCCGTCACACGCGAAACTGGCAAAGCTATCCGTCCAGTTCTCAGGCTGTGCGACGCGACACGTTCTACGGAGCACGTCTGCGACGGTGGTGAAGTCAGGTGCGCGCACCCTGAGGTTGAGGTCCACGTCGCCCTTGGTGTGCCCGAAGGGCATCGCCGTGGCCCCGATGTGGTGGACCTCGACGCCCGGAAGCAGAGCCGAATAGACCCGGACGAATCGCTCGACAACCCGATCGGCGGCCTCCGCCAGCTCGGCGACGTCCCGCAGGTCTATGGGTTGAGGCAACGCCAGTGGGGAGCTCCTTTCATCTGTGAATTTCGGAGGCACCATTGCTGACGGACGCAGCCCTAGTCTCAGACAGCCTCGACGTACTCCACCTGGCTCTGCGGCGGGGGCACCGGCTCGCCGTGCACCCGAAGGCTCTCCACGTGCAGTGGGATGGCCTCACGCATGAGGCGCATCACTTCGTCCGGACTATCCCCGGCCGCGACGCATCCGGGCAGGTCGGGGCAGTAGCCGGAGAAGGAATCCCCGTCTCCCTCGATGACCACCACGTATGCGTTCATGGCCGCTGCTCCCTCGGAATCTGCGCTTGCTTCCATATAGAACCTAGGGTACCCGGCTTCGCGTCTTTGCCCAACTGACCAGCGATGGTGACGGTCCCCGGCTTCGTGGGGTGGCGATACTGCCGGTGGCTGCCCACTTGGCGGTCGAGCCGCCAACCGTCCTCCTCCAGGACCTTCACGACGTCGCGCAACTTCATCGGTTATGGAGCCGGCGCAGANNCCACGGCGTCACGCTGCATTGTCGTGGTGACGTGGCTGTAGCGATCAAGCGTGACGTGGATGCTGCTGTGCCCGAGCATTTCGCTGGCGATCTTCGGGTGGATACCCCGTCCGAGCATGCGTGTCGCCGCGGTGTGGCGGAGATCATGAAAGCGGATGCGGGGCAGATCCGTGGCTTCGAGGATGCGATTGAGCGCGCGGTTCAGGTTCGCGGGTCGCAGGTAGTCGCCAAAGCGCCAAGTCTCGTCACAGAACACCAGACCTCGGTCCAGCCATTCCGCGCCGAGGGCGAGACGCAGGTCGGTTTGCCGGCGGCGATGCTCGCGCAGCGAGGTTACCGCTGGCGCGGCCAGTGACACTCGGCGGCCTTTGCCGGTCTTTGGCGTGACCACCTGGAGGTCAGCGCGGCGCTGGCCGNNGCGCGAGCAGCTCGCCCTGGCGGAGTCCAGAGGTGACTGCAAGCACGAACAACGCCTCGAGCGGCTCGCCGGCGACTGCGGCGAGGAACCGGTCGGGCTCGTCGCCTGTCAGCACATGCAATTCGGTCTTCGCATAACCGGGGCCGTCAACCAGGTCGGCGACATTCCGGGGGATGACACCTTCGCGGTCGGCTACCGTCAGGGCGCGATGCAGCACCGCGTGGATGTGGTGCACGGTCGACCGGCTCAGACCGGCGGCCAGCTTCCTCGCGTACAGCTCACGCAAGTCCTGCGGCGCGAGTCGCGCCAGCGGCTTGCGCGCCAGCTCGGTCCCCGCAACATGCGTGCCCACGTACTGACGGTAGTAGCCGATCGTCCGCGGTTTGAGGTCGGTAGCCGGTAGGCCATCGAGCCAGCGCTGAAGGTATGCGCCGAGGGTCAGCTTCTGGTCGGCTGGGGCTCTTCCATCCTCGATCGACCGCTGCGCCTCCCGCAGCCTCAGCCGCACTTCCTCCTTGGTCCGCCCGTAGAAGTACCGGCTCGATGCGTCAGGAAGCTTGAGGCGGGCGACCCACCGTCCGTCGCCCCTCTGAAAGATCGCGCCCTCGCCGGGGTCGCGGCGACCCTTGCGTCGACGCGCGGGGCTCGGACCAGCCGTTGACTGGGTAGTACCCTGCATCCGCCGGTTCTCCTCGAGAGGATCGGCCACGCCCGCGTCGGTACTGGCCGAGCGGGCGGGGTCTTACAATTCCCGGAGCTTAGCACGAAGGTGTCAGGTGAGGTGTCACTAGCCTAGGGCGAGACACCTTGAGGACCAGAAAACCCATATACTGCAAGCCAATCCCAGGGTAGCCAAGTGGTCAAGGCAGCGGTCTGTAAAACCGTGTACCGATGGTTCGACTCCATCCCCTGGGACCACCCGATATCACGCCTTCAAGCCTCATGAGACCGTGGCCTCGTACCTGATCCGCCGCACGTTCCAGGGCGTCATCACCCTCTGGGTGATCTGGTCCCTCGTGTTCGTCGCCTACTTCGTGGCATCGGGCGACCCGGCCGCGGAGCTATGCAGGCCAGGCTGCCCCGTGTGGGTGCTCCAGAAGATCCGCGAGGCCCTGGGCCTCAACCTCCCGCTGTGGCAGCAGTACCTCGGCTACTTCGGCCGCATCTTCCACGGCAACCTCGGATACTCGTACGTCAGCGGTCAGCCGGTGACGAGCATCATCTTCCGGGCTCTGCCGGTCGATCTCTCGCTCGCGGTCCCGGCAGGGATCATCTGGCTGGGAGTCGGCCTGCTCGTCGGGAGTATCGCGGCTCGACGGTCAACGAGCGTGGGGGCGCGGAGCGCGACCCTGTTCATATTCGCCGGGCTTTCCGTCCCCACCTTCATCCTCGGCATCGCACTCTTCTACGTGTTCAGTGGCGTCCTGATCCCCGGGCTCGACCTCTTCCCACGCCCGGGCGCCAGTTGGACGCCGTTTCAGGTGAACCCTCTCGAGTGGGCGCACGGCCTGGTCCTGCCCTGGATCACCTTGGCCTTCGTGTCGTCGGCGACCTACGTCCGCCTCTGGCGAAGTTCCTTGCGGGACGTGCTGGGCGAGGAGTACATCACGGCGGCTCGCGCCAGGGGCCTGTCAGAGCGGCGAGTGGTTTACCGGCACGCGCTGCACGCCGCGATGTCACCCATCATGACCCAGTTCGGGATCGACCTCGCCGCGGTGCTCGGTGGGGCGATCATCACCGAGGTCGTCTTCGACCTCCCGGGTCTGGGGAGGGCGGTCGTGCAAGCGGTCTTCAACCAGGATCGGCCGGTTGTGCAGGGAGTCGTCCTCGCCACGTCGACCTTCATCGTTGTTGCCAATATCGTGGTCGACGCCCTCTACGGGGTCATCGACCCGAGGGTCACCCTCTCCCGAGGTGACGTCGCCGCCTCGCGGCGCTGACGAGACTCCTCGCCGCCGGACTAACGCTTCTCGTACCGGTCGTACCGCGCACGCGACCACACGGAGCCGATTGCCATGAGCACGACACACCAGGCGACCGCCACGATCCATGCGTTGCCCATCGAGGTCCCGGTCAACAGCCCGCGCAGCGTGTTGATGATCGGTGTGAACGGCTGGCTCTCTGCGAACCAGCGCACGCCGGCGGGCATCGTGGCGGTGGGCACGAACGCGCTGCTGATGAAGGGTAGGAACTGCGGGATCAGCGACAGGCTGTTTGCGCCGGCGGGAGTCTTGGCCGTCAGGCCGAAGCCGATCGCGAGCCAGGTGAGTGCGAGGGTCAGTCCTGTGAAGAGTCCGGCGACGGCGAGCCATTCCACGGGGCCGGCGCTCGAGCGGAAACCGAGCCCGATTGCAACGGCGATGACCAGCGCGCCGCTGATCAGGGTCCGCGTCAGGCTTCCGAGCACCTGTCCGATGAGCACCGATGTGCGCGTGATGGCCATGGTGCGGAACCGCGCGACGATGCCTTCATTCATGTCGATGCACACATTGATCGCGGTGGGGGCGGCACTTGCGCCGGCGGTGATCACGAGGATTCCGGGGGCGAGATAGTCGATGTAGTGACCGCCCGCGGGTGCGGCCGCCCCGAGGCCCGCACGCAAGGTGCTGCCGAACACGCCCACGAACAGCAGGAGCAAAAAGACGGGGACCAGCAGGCCGCCGATGGCCATCATCGGATAGCGAAGCGAGTGGCGCAGGTCGCGCCGGAGCATGGTTGCGGAGTCGTGCAGCGCATAGGTCGACGTGTTCATGCGGAGGTGTCCAGCGCGTGATGCGGCGTGCCGGTCAGCGCGAAGAACACGTCGTCGAGGTCAGGCGTCTGCACGGTCACGGTCTCGACGTGCAGTGCCTTCTCATCGAGCCGGTCGAGCAGGTTTCTGAGCGACTGCGGCGTGCCGTCGGTGGGGACGTCGAGGACGAGCGCCTCGGCGTCGTCCGCATCCCGACCCAGAACGCGCGCAGCCTCGCGCATCGCGGCGGGCTCGCGGAAGTGGAGCCGCACGCGACCACCCGGGACGCGGCGCTTGAGCTCATCGGGCGTGCCCTCGGCCACGAGGCGGCCCTCATCCAGCACCGCTATCCGGCCGGCGAGCTCATCCGCCTCGTCGAGGTTCTGCGTCGTGAGCAGGACGGTGACTCCCGTTGCCGCAAGCTCGCGGGTGATCTGCCACATGGTGTGGCGGCTGCGAGGATCAAGACCGGTGGTGGGCTCGTCGAGGAAGATGATCCGCGGGTCGCCGATGAGCGTCATCGCCAGGTCGAGGCGCCGCCGCATGCCGCCCGAGTACTTCATGACCATCTGCCCGGCCGCATCGACCAGGTCGAACCTCACCAGCAATTCGTCGACACGGAGACGACCGGCACGGCGGCCGCGGTGATGGAGATCGGCCATCAGGAGCAGGTTCTCTCGCCCGGTCAGGAGGTAGTCGACTGCTGAGAACTGCCCGGTGACGCCGATCGCGTCGCGGACCGCCTGCGGCTCGCGATTGACGTCGAAGCCCGCGACCTTGATATCGCCGGCGTCGGCTCGCAAGAGCGTTGAGAGGATCTGCACGATTGTCGTCTTACCGGCGCCGTTGGGGCCGAGCAGCGCGAACACCGTCCCCTCGGCAATCGCGACGTCGATGCCGTCGAGGACGACCTTGTCGCCGAATGACTTGCGCAACCCGGTGACCTGCACCGCGAGCCGAGCGCTCACCTCGCGGCTGCCGCAGTGGCGGTCGCGACCGCCCGGTGGATGGTGATGTCGCCGAACGACGTCCGCGCACGGACTTCGACGGTTGGCTCACCGGGTTGAGGGCGGGCCGTGGACTCGAGATCGTTGTAGACCTTGCCGAACTTGGTGTCGAGGTCCAGCCAGGCTGCGACACCCAGGCGAATCCCGATGTCGACCCTGCCCATCGCAGTGTGTGCGACGACGGTCCCGCCCTCCACGTCGCCGAGGGTGACGTCCCCGTTGGCGGTCTTGGCAACCACTGTCGCGTGCGAATGGTCGACGGAGATGGAGCCGTTGGCTGCGACCACCCGAAGATCTCGCGAGATCTCACCGATCCAGATGCTGCCGTTGGATCCCTTGATCTCCGCCGTGCCATCGACCGAACCGATCTGCACAGCACCCGACCCGCTGACGATCTGCGCGTGGCCGGCCGCCCGATCCACAGCGATATCGCCGGCACCGGTGGTGAGATGCACTGGTCGCGCCTCTTCGACATGGACGTCGCCCACGCCTGTGGTGTAGTGGCATTCGCCGAGCGCGCCGATGCAGTGCAGGGCGGCGACTCCCGCCTCGCCGCGCAGCTGAGAACCCGCAGGCAGGTCGATCTGCACGTCGATCGACTCACCGCCACCGCGGGGCGCGTAGCGCCGCCAGCCCCTCGGGCTTTTGACCAGGAGTCTCCCGTCAGAGAACTCGACGCGCGTCTGCTCGGCCGCGGCCACATCGGTCTTCCTGGACGGGTCACTGGGGCGCACCTCGACCAAGGTGTCGGGTCGGTTGGTCGCGGTGATCCGCACGTCGCCGACGCCGATGTCGACGGTGACGAGGATTGGTCCGGGGGTGTCGAAGAGAGGCATGGCTGTTTCTCCTGTCGTGGTGCGGGTTAGCGAACCCAGCCCGTGTAGCGACCCGGTCCGGGCACGGCTCGCCCCTCTCGGCGGCGGCTCGGGTCGACTCGATCAAGTGCGAAGCCCGCTGCACGAACGAGCCAGGTGTTGACGGAAAGTCCCTCGCTGCTTGCCGCCTGCTCGACCCTCGTCTTGAGGTGCTCCGGCATGCGCAGGTTGATCCGCGAGGTCCCACCGTCGTCGGCATCCCCCGGGCTCGGCGACACGAACGTCGACGCGTCGTCGAGGCCGGAATCCGCGAAGTCGCCCGACGGTTGCTCGATGGCCGCCGGGGTCACGACGAACTCCGGATTGCGACCGCGGATGCGCAACTCGACCGAACCCGGCGCGAGCTCGCGCGTGATCTCCTCGGCCGCTGCGCCGAGCGCATCCTGCAACGCCAGGCGGATGGCTGCGTCGAGCGGCGCGGCGAGGCGTTCGGCGAGTGCCCTCGCGTCGTCACCGCCTGCCTCGGCGGCGTCGGCGAGCTGTTGATGAATGCTCTCGAGATACGGGCGTAGGTCCATGGCACCACTATGGCACCACGTTTGTGCCATGTCAAGCCGTACTGAGCCAAGGTGGCTCAGGACGATCTCGCGGGCTAGGGTGTGAGCACGACCTTGAGGGCCTCGCGCCGCTCGAACAACCGGTAGCCGAGCACCCCGTCGTCGAGCCCCATTCGATGCGAGATNNGATGATCGCCTCGGGGTGGACCGCGCCGCTCGACACCATGGCGACCGACTCGTCCCAGCGTCCGATGATGTTCGCGGTCCCGCAGAACTTGAGGTCGATCGCCTTGACGAATGTGGTGTTGAGCGGCAGCTCTAGCTCCTGATCGCTGTGCACGC
>PKWB01000122.1 GCA_003131685.1 Candidatus Dormiibacterota bacterium | reverse complement strand
TTCGCCCGCATGGCGATGAATGACGAGGAGACGGTGGCCCTCATCGCCGGCGGACACACCTTCGGCAAAGCCCATGGTGCTGCCGATCCGGGCAAGTATGTCGGTTTCGAACCCGAGGGCGCCGGCATCGAGGAGCAAGGCCTCGGCTGGAAGAGCTCCTTCGGCAGCGGGAAGGGCGACGATGCCATCACGAGCGGGCTGGAAGTGATCTGGACCACAGCGCCGACGCAGTGGGACAACGGCTTCTTCGCGAATCTGTTTGGCTATGAGTGGGAGCTGGTCAAGAGCCCGGCCGGTGCGCATCAGTGGCGCCCCACCGATCGGGCCGCCGATGACACCGTGCCCGATGCGCACGATCCGTCCAAGCGCCACGCTCCGATGATGCTGACGACCGACCTCTCACTCAGGTTCGACCCAATCTACGAGCCGATCTCCCGACGCTACTACGAGCATCCCGAAGAGTTCGCCGACGCGTTCGCCAGGGCCTGGTACAAGCTCACCCACCGCGACATGGGCCCCGTCTCGCGCTATCTCGGTCCCGAGGTTCCCACCGAGCAGTTGATCTGGCAGGACCCGCTACCGGCTGTGGATCACGCCTTGATCGACGCGGCCGACGTCGACGCGCTGAAGCGCACCATTCTCGCCTCCAGCTTGTCCATTCCGCAGTTGATCTCGACGGCGTGGGCGTCGGCGTCGACGTTTCGCGACAGCGACAAGCGTGGCGGGGCGAATGGGGCGCGTGTCCGACTCGCGCCGCAGAGGGACTGGGAAGTCAACGACCCCGCTGAGCTGACGAAAGTGCTGCAGGTCCTTGAGTCGATTCAGGATGCCTTCAACAGCGCGCACAACGATGGAAAGAAGGTCTCCCTCGCCGATCTGATCGTTCTCGGCGGCTGTGCCGCGATCGAAAAGGCCACCGAGAGCGCCGGGCAGAGCGTGCGGGTGCCATTCGCACCTGGGCGCGCGGATGCGTCCCCTGAGCAGACCGATGTGGACGCGTTCGCCGTGCTCGAGCCGACTGCTGACGGGTTCCGGAATTACCACCGAGGCGGCGACACACGCCGGCCGGAGGAGACCCTGATCGACCGCGCCAGCCTCCTGAACCTGACCGCTCCGGAGATGACGGCGCTTATCGGCGGCCTGCGCGTGCTCGGCGCGAACTATGGGGGCGATCGTCATGGCGTCTTCACGAACCACCCCGGAACGCTGACGAACGAGTACTTCGTGAACCTGCTCGACATGGACACCGACTGGAGTGTCACTCCCACCGAGCACGTGTATGAGGGCCGTAGCCGCGAAACCGAACAGGTTAAATGGACCGCCACGTCCGTTGACCTCATCTTCGGCTCACACTCACAACTCCGGGCTATCGCCGAGGTCTATGCCTGTGACAACGCGCAGGAAAAGTTTGTGCAAGACTTTGTCGCCGCGTGGAACAAGGTCATGAATCTCGACCGCTTCGAACTGTCCTGAACCCGAGTCGTTTAGAGGGAGCCGGTGACGCCAGGCTGGCGTCACCGGCTTCGATATACGGCGGGCTGGGTGCGCCAATACGCTGTAGATCGCACCGATCACGACGATGATCTCACCACGACCAGCGTGATCCAGTCGTAGTTGAAGAGCGCGCCTCTCGGACTGGTCAGGCCGGACGGGATGAGGATGTTGATGAGCATGGCGGCGAGCCAGACGGTGGCGATGACTCGCTGACACATGCGCGTGGTGGGTCGGGGGCATCAAGGAACAGGAGGCTTCCGCGCAGATGCGGGCAGCGATATCGTCGAAGCCGATTACCAGGAGCTGATCGTCGAGGTACTTGAAGGCAGTCCGGAGTTCGCAACGATATGGGCTCGGCAGGATGTGCGTGGCCGACCGGAAGGGCGCAAGCTATTGAAACACCGTGAACTTGGTCGTCTCGATCCAGAGTTCACAATCCTTCAGGTCGCCGAACAGCGCTGCATCTCTACCTTCACACGCCTGCCGGTGACGGCGCCACTGAACACAAGTTCCGAGACAGCTTCAGCTACTGATTTGACCGCCAGACGAGCGCGGTTGTAAAGGTCGGGGTCATGCTTGACATATCTGGACCTGCCCCGGTTTGACGGACACGAACGGTGGAGTGCTTACAAACTCGGAAACGTACTTGACGCGGCGCTAGGTGAGCGGGTGGGTGGAGCACGGCGGACCGTAGGTTTGCTGGAGCCGAGCCATCGAGGTTCAGGTGGCCACCGTCTACTCCAAATGATTGGCCGACGGTCACTGGCGAAGGCCACGTGGTCGCGGTCGAAGATGGGGTTGGATAGACCTTCTTCTCCGGTCGGGCTGAAAAAGGGCAGTTCGTTGCCGTGGAGGAGGAGGGCGCGACCCTAAAAGGACGGGAACCCTGATATTCGGTCGACGGAGATGCCGGACGGATAATCTATCGTTGGCGCGTTGCCTTTCGAGCCCTATCCATCGCGTAAATGGGAGGCCTTATGCCCATCTCTGCGGCTGAAGCCCACGTATTGATTGCTGCGGCGCACGCGCACGCCGAAACCCTCGACATCCGAGTCACGGTCGCAATCGTTGACGAAGGCGGCCACCTACAAGCCCTGAGCCGGATGGAAGGCGCCTTCGCTCTTAGCTCGCAGATCGCGGAGTCCAAGGCGGTAGGGGCCGTGTTGTGGCAACGTGACGGCGCATCGTTGGCAGCACTCCAGTCCGAGCGCCCCGCCTTCTTCGCGGCGGTCGACCGGTTAGTTAGACTGCCGTTGATGCCGGGCCTGGGGTCTGTGATCATTCGCCGTGAAGGTAGGGTCTTGGGAGCCGTGGGCGTGAGCGGTGCGGCCAGCGAGCAAGACCTCGAGTGCGCCGAGGTCGGCCTTCGAGCGCTGCAGGCCTAAACATTTCTGAGGAGCGACCTCCGACGAGGCATGTGGAATCCGGTCGCCGCCGCTAGTCCAGGGCGGCATCGGTGGAACTCCGCAGTCAGCATCAAGTTGGAGCGTCGGACGAATTTTGCGGTAGGACGCGGATAGCGCATGGCAGCGCGGCCCGAGGTTGGTCGCCACTCGTCGGCACTCGACTCACCGTGAGGGGAACCAGCTTGCGCTCTCGCACGCAGCCAGTATCAGCAAAGCCTAGTTGATTCACTTCTCTTGGCCGAGGGATCTTCGTCCCTGCGAATAAGTGCTGGTCTGGGGGACCAGGGGTCGCAGGTTCGAGTCCTGTCTCCCCGACGGACGCGCAATTCGATCTCGTAGCGGTCGGTTGTGCGGTGCGTCGGGCGTCTGTCGGCTAACGGGGTGTAGTGCTCNNCAGCGCCTACATAGCGCTTACAGTTTTGACGGCGATCGAGCGTGCAAAAGTCCGGCAGGATACTTGACACGGTAGGTCCAAGAGATGCTTGACGGTGTGTGTGGTGCGGTCGGGTCGGAGGACGACTTCAGGCCGCGACCGACACGTGCGGCATCCATCGCCTACGCGCGAGCTGTGAGCCAGGCAACGATGGCCGCGACGGTCTCCGGGTCCAGTGCGGCGTCGGCCGCGTTGTACCTCTGCATAGCCTCGCCCTGCGCGAGCTCCTCGCGCGGTCGAGGCTCATGCTTCAGCACGTGGTTGGCATTCTCGGGGAAGAGGAAGTTGACGTCGGGCCGCCCCGCAACGGCTCGCTGAAGAGGCTCCGCGTCAGCCTGCCAATCGACCTGTAGATCTTTCTTGCCGATGACGATGAGCACCGGGACAAGCACGTCCCTGAGAGGCGTTGCCGCGTCCGCGGTCCACAGCTGACGGGCGAAGGGCAGGTTGACGGGATTCTCCAGGGCGGCTATCAGGAAACGCACGCCCTCCGGCAGGGCGGGATCTGGAGCGGCAGCTTCACCCGCAAGGAATCGGGCCACAGCGTCGTCATAGAGACCGAGCAAGTGCTCGCCATTAGGAAAGCTCGAGAGCCGATCTCGTGCTGGGCA
>PKWB01000148.1:8260-17611 GCA_003131685.1 Candidatus Dormiibacterota bacterium | reverse complement strand
AGTTCGATCATGGTGCCGACCATGTAATCCACGGTTTCGCCCTTCTCCTTGAAGACCTCGGCAGCGACTCGGCGCACAACGGCAGCCTGATGGCGCATCTCTTCAATGGATCCGACGAGCGGGACCATGATTTCGAGGTGCGGATCGCCACCCTTGGCTTTGACGGCGACTGCGGCCTCAAAGATGGCGCGGGACTGCATCTCGGTGATCTCAGGGAAGGCGATGCCGAGGCGGCAGCCGCGCAGGCCGAGCATGGGGTTCTGCTCGTGCAGGTTCTGCACCTCGGCGAGCAGCCTCACCTTGTCGCGGTACGACTTCTCCGGCTTGCCGAGCGCCTGCGCGCGTGTGACCTCGACAAGCAGCTCCTCGAGCGACGGCAGGAACTCGTGCAACGGTGGGTCGATGAGCCGGATGATCACCGGCAATCCGTGCATCGCCTTGAGGATTCCGTGGAAGTCATCGCGCTGCATCGGGAGCAACTTCGCCAGCTCGACGCGACGCTCCTTCTCGTTGGGCGCGAGGATCATCTTCTGCACGATGGGAAGGCGTTCCTGCTGCATGAACATGTGCTCGGTGCGGCAGAGCCCGATGCCCTGCGCGCCGAATTCGCGCGCACGCACCGCGTCGTGCGGGTAGTCGCCGTTCGCCCACACCTCCAGGCGCCGGAAGGTGTCCGCCCAGCGCAGGATCTCCTCGAGCTCGCCCGAGATCTCGGCGTCGAGCATGGGCACCTGCCCCTGGATGACGTTGCCCGTGGAGCCGTCGATCGTGAAGGGCTCTCCCTCCTTGATCTTCGTCCCGCCGGCGGTGAACTGGCGCTTGACCAGGTCGACCTGCACGGTCTCAGCGCCGGCGACACAGGGCTTTCCCATGCCTCTCGCCACCACTGCCGCATGTGAGGTGCGACCGCCACGCGACGTGAGCACTCCTTCGGCGGCGATCATGCCGTGCACGTCGTCGGGGTTGGTCTCGATGCGCACGAGGATGACCTTCTCGCCTTTCTTGGCCATCGCCTCGGCGCGATCCGCGTCGAACACCGCCTTGCCGTAGGCGGCACCCGGGGACGCGGCGAGTCCGGTTGCGAGCACATGGATCTTCGCCTTCGGATCGATGCGTCGATGCAGGAGCTGGTCGACCTGTCCCGGCTCGACGCGAAGCACCGCCTCGCGCTTGGTGATGAGCCGCTCGCGCACCATGTCGACGGCGACCTTCACGGCGGCCTCGGCGGTGCGCTTCCCGCTGCGCGTCTGCAGCATGTAGAGCTTGCCGCGCTCGATGGTGAACTCCATGTCCTGCACGTCGCGATAGTGCTTCTCGAGCTTGCGCGCGATCTGCTCGAACTGCTTGTACGCCCTGGGAAGATCGGTCGCCATCGTGGCGATCGGCTTCGGCGTGCGGATGCCTGCGACGACGTCCTCGCCCTGCGCATTGGTGAGGTACTCGCCATACAGCCTCTTCTCGCCGGTCGACGGATCGCGCGTGAAGGCGACACCGGTCCCGGAGTCGTCACCCATGTTCCCGAAGACCATCGACTGGACGTTGACCGCGGTGCCGAGGTCGTGGGGAATGCGGTTGTAGTTGCGGTAGTCGGTGGCGCGCTTGTTGTTCCACGACTCGAACACAGCCCCGATCGCGGCACGCAGCTGGTCCATCGGATCCTCGGGAAACCCGGTGCGTGAATGTCGCTTGACGATCGCGCGGTACTCGACGATCAACTCCTCGAGCGCTGGCGCGGTGAGGTCCGCATCGGTCTTCGCCTTCTTGCGCTTCTTGATCCCGTCGAGCGCCTCCTCGAAGAGCTGACCATCAATACCCAAGACGATCTTGCTGAACAGTTGGATGAAACGTCGGTACGCGTCGAGCGCGAAACGCCGGTCCTTGGTGAGCGCCGCGAGTCCCTCGAGCGTCGTGGAGTTGAGACCGAGGTTGAGCACCGTGTCCATCATCCCGGGCATCGAGAACTTCGCGCCGCTGCGAACGCTGACGAGGAGCGGATTGCGCGGGTCGCCAAAGCCCTTGCCGGTGGCCTTCTCGACCACCTTGAGCGACTTCTCGACCTGCTCCCAGAGTCCCTCCGGGAACTTCGCACCGCGCGCATAGAAGGCGTTGCACGCCTCGGTGGTGATCGTGAAGCCGGGAGGAACAGGGAGCCCGGCGCGCGTCATCTCCGCAACACCGGCGCCCTTGCCGCCGAGCAGGTCGCGCATCGAGGCACTGCCTTCGTCGAAGCGATACACCCATTTGTGGGCGCGAGGCCGCGCGGCGACGCTCCGCTTCGACCCGCCGCGAGCCGCGGTGGTGCGCGACCGCGTTTTCGACGACTTCGTGCCCCGGGTGCTTACCGCCATTCGCCAGACCTCATCGTTGTGGTTGATGCGCGCGCGAAGGCGCCACGCAGGGCGTGAGCGTAGCATCGGGCCGGCGCGGGGCCGAACCGCCCCGTCGCACCCCGCCGCAGGCGCGGGCCGGCGGGAGTTACTGGGCCTTTTTCGAGGGCTTCTTCGGGGTGTGATGGGCCCTGGCTTTCGACCACTCGGCCCGCTTGGGCGCGCCCGTGACCCCGGCCTTGTGGAGCGCCGGGCCCAGGCGCGATTTCATGAACTCGTCCTGATCCGCCTGGGACTCCCACACCTCGACGACGATCCATCCGCCGCCCTCGGTGGGGCCCGCGAGGTGAGTGTGCAGCCCGGCAGGCCACTCGCCCTCTCCGCTGTCCATGTTGATCCCGAGCACGTCGTTGACCCGCTCGTACGCGTCGGCGCCGAAGCCCTCGAATTCGAGGATGAATATCTCAGCCATCGCACTCTCTCCAACGGTTTCCTGAAGCCCGTCGACGGGGCCCCGGGATCATGCCAGAGCGCAGTGGCCGCCGACAATGCTCCTTACAGGATCAGCATCGCGTCGCCGAACTCGTGCCACAGGTAGCGACGCTCGCGCACCTCGGCGTACGCACGTTCCAGTAGGGCGTTGTCGAGGAGCGCGCCCAGCATGTCGAGGTGCGTTGCGGGGGGCTCGTGCAGCCCGGTGAGCAATGCGTCGACAACGCGAAGATGCGTCTGCGGCGTGATGACGAGCCGGGTCCACCCGCTCACGGGCTGCACCTGACCGCTGCCGTCAACCGCGGTCTCCAGGGTTCGGATGACGCTCGTGCCGACGGCGATCACCCGTGAGGCCCGGTTGATGCGCTCGGCGGCATCCCGACGGACTGCGAAGCGCTCCTCGATGAGTGGCTTGTCCATGTCGACGTCGTCGTCCTGGAACGAGCTCAGCCCGCANNCGCCCGGCCGACGGAGTCTCGACCGAGCCGGGAGCACCCGCATAGACCGTCTGGTAGTGCTCGAGAGGTACCGGGTCGGGCACGTACGAGTAGCGGATCGGCTCGCCGTCGCTGAGCAGTGTCTGCACGGGGTCGCCGCTTTCGACGGCCATGCGCCAGAGCAGCGGCGCGTCGGCACGTGGTTCGAGGACGCGGAAGCTGAGCCCACCCGGGGCGCGCAGCGTCTCGCCCCGTTCGAGCGGGACGTTGCGGTGCGGTGGCGCGGTTTCCACCGCGAGCGCATCCCACTCGCCGTTGCGGAGCGCGCCGGGGCGAAGCTGCACCTGCCCGGCACCCTCTCGATCGACCCGCAGCGCCGCGGGCAGCGTCCGGCTTGAATTGACGACGAGCAGATCTCCGGATGCGAGGTACTCGCCGAGGTGAGCGACCGACGTATGGGTGATCCGACCCGTCGCCCGTTCCACGACGCAGAGCCGCGCACCGTCGCGACGCATGCCGCGCAGCTCGGCGGGCAGGGACGCGCGCAGTTCGCGGGGTGGGGAGATCACGCGAGGCTCGCCGCTTCGATCCGATCGCCGGTGGGAAGACGCCCGACCAGCAGCGTGAGCAACCGCTCGGCCACGTCCTCAGGGCGGAGCAGGTCCGACGGGTTGGCCTCGGGGTCGGCGGCCATGTGCATCGCGGTGTGCATGTCGCCGGGATCGACGCTGATCACCCGAACTCGGGTGCGCTGCAGCTCCGCCGACCAGCTCCGGGTCAGGGCGTCGAGCGCCGCCTTGGAGGCGCTGTAGAGGCCGAGGCCCTCGAACCCGATCAGCGCCGCGTCGGTGCTGATGTTGACGACGAGGCCGTGGTTGCGAAGGAGCATCCCGCCAATGACCGCCTGGGTGAGGCGCAGTGGTCCGAGGACATTGGCCTGCAGGACATGCTCCAGGGCGCTCGACGGCGCATCGGTGAGCTGCGGCAATGGCAGTGGGCCGAGCTCCGCAGCGTTGTTGACAAGAACATCGACACCCCCGAAGCGCTCCAGCGCGGTGGCCGCGAACCGCTCGACGTCGGTGGCGTCGGCGAGGTCGGCGAGCACCGCAAGGACCTCGACGTTGTGCCCGCGGCATTCCTCGGCGACGGCTTCGAGCGCCTCCCCTCCGCGTGCGCAGAGGGCGAGCGTCGCGCCCTCGCGGGCTGCGGCTCGCGCGAGCGCCCGCCCCAGGCCTCGTGAGGCGCCGGTGATCATGACCGTTGTTCCTGACAGCGTTCCCATGGGCTCAATCCTGCGCGCGCCGGGGGCCGAGCGCATCCGCCGGATGCCGCAGTGACCGGTCCGTCATTCGGCGGACCGGTCAGTCCACGAGGCCCTCGCGGATGGCCAGGACGGCGGCCTGGGTCCGGTCCTCCACGCCGAGCTTGGCGAGAACGCGGCTCACGTGGGTCTTGATCGTCTTCTCGCCGATGCCGAGACGCTGTGCGATCTGCTTGTTGGCCAGCCCTTCGACCACCAGGACGAGGACGTCACGCTCGCGAGCGGTGAGATCGCCGTGGGCGGGGCGCGGCGAGCCGCCTCGGCGCATCAGCCGCGCCGCGACCGAGGGATCGAGTGCCGGACGTCCGGCATGCACATCCCGAATCCCGTCGGCGAGCGCCTGCGGGTCGACGTCCTTGAGCAGGTATCCGGACGCCCCGGCCGCCATCGCCGCGAAGATCTGCGAGTCGTCCGCGAAGCTCGTGAGCACGAGCACGCGCACGCCGGGAGCGACCTCGAGCAACCGGCGGATGGCCCCGATCCCGTCACCCCGAGGCATCACCAGGTCGAGGAGGATCACCTCGGGCCCCGACGTGCTCGCGACACCGATGGCTTCATCCGCACTGGCCGCCTCACCGACCACCTCGATGCCGTCCTGAAGGCGAAGAAACGCCCGGAGGCCCTCACGAACGACCGAGTGGTCGTCAACGATGAGCAGGCGGATGGGTGCGCTCACCGCTTCATTCCCTCGGCAGGCTCGCGGTGACGGTCGTCCCGCGGCCTGGACTGCTGCGGATATCGAGGCGCGCGCCGATCTCCTGTGCGCGCTCACGCATGGAGACAAGCCCCATCCCGCGCCGGGTGCGTGGCAGGGCCTGCAGGTCGAAGCCCGGACCGTCGTCGCGAATGCGCAGAGTCACCGTCTTCGCGCTCGCGCGCAGGGTGACGTGCACCGACGATTCCGGGGCGTGATGCATCGCGTTGTTGAGCGCTTCCTGCGCGATGCGCAGCAGCGCATGCTCGGTTTCGAGCGGGAGATGAATGCCCTCCGAGGCATCGACCACGACGCGTGCACCGCTGCTGCGCAACGCCTCGGCGTGGTCGGCCAGGGTTGCGGCGAGGCCGTCGCGCTCGAGGCTCTTGGGGCGGAGCGCATGGACCAGTCCGCGCAGCTCCTGCAGCGCGGAGGTGGTTCGCCGCTCGAACCCAAGGATGGTGTTGCGCGCTTCCTCGTCGCGAGTTGAGAGCGCGGCGGCCCGGGCTGCGAGCACCAGGCTGAAGAGCGTCTGCGTCGCCGCATCGTGCAGCTCGCGCGCGACCCGGTTGCGCTCCTCGATGACCGCGAGTCGTTGCGATTGCGCGTAGAGCTCGGCGTTCGCGATCGCGACACCCGCATATGCCGCAAGCGTTTCCAGCCGGCGCGCGTCGGTCCTCGTGAAATGGCCGGAATGTTGTCCGCTGACGAAGAGGTTGCCGCGCACCACGCCCCGGTGCCTGATCGGGACTCCGAGGAAGTCGGTGAGCGTCGGGTGGTGAGCGGGGTAGTACGAGAAGCGCGGGTGCTGCCGGATGTCGTCGAGCAGGATCGGGCCTTCCTCGAGCAGGGCGCCGAGCACGCCGTGCGTGCGTGGCAACTCTCCGATGGTGGCCGCCACCCGCTCACTGATCCCCGAGGTCACGAAGCGCGCGAAACCGCCTCGACCGTCTGGCACCCCGATGGCGCCATATCGGGCCGAAACCTGACGGCGCGCGGCTCGGACGATCCGCTCGAGCACCGTGTCGAGGTCCGGTGCGTCACCGAGGGCGAGCAGGTCGAGCACACCGGCAGCCACCGCATCGGTGTCGCTGCGAGCACTCACCACCGCGTGCTACGCGTCGTGCCCGCCATTGGCACGTTCGCGCGCTCGCTTGCGGCCCGCGTCGAGCTGATCGTCCAGCGCAGCACGGAGTCCGTCGATGGGCACGCGCACCTGGGTCATGCCGTCGCGCTCGCGGATGGTCACCGCATGGTCGTTCAGCGAGTCGAAGTCGAAGGTGATCGCCAGCGGGGTACCGATCTCGTCCTGACGGCGATAGCGACGGCCGATCGCCTGGGTTTCGTCGTAGATGGTCGAGAAATGGGAACGCAGGTCGTGCTCGATCCGGCGCGCCGGTTCCATGAGCTCCGCCTTCTTGGACAGCGGCAGCACCGCGACCTGCACGGGCGCCACGTCGGGGTGGAGATGCAGCACCACACGCTTCTCACCGCGAACCTCCTCCTCGTCATACGCGTCGACCAAGAGCGTGATGAAGATGCGGTCGGTGCTCACCGCGGGCTCGATGACGTACGGAACGTAACGCTCGTTGGTCTCGGGGTCGAAGTACGAGAGGTCACGTCCGCTGTGCTCCATGTGCGTCTTCAGGTCGAAGTCGGTGCGATCCGCGACTCCCTCGAGCTCGCCCCACCCGAACGGGTATCGATACTCGATGTCGCTGGTTGCGGTGCTGTAGTGGGACAGCTCCTCCTTCGCATGCGGGCGGAGGCGGAGATTCTCCTTACGCACCCCCATGGTCTCGACATGCCAGTTGAACCGTTCCGCACACCAGTACTCGTGCATCTCCCGGTCGCTCCCGGGCTTGCAGAAGTACTCCATCTCCATCAGCTCGAACTCGCGCAGGCGAAAGACGAAGTTCCCAGGCGAGATCTCGTTGCGAAATCCCTTGCCCTGCTGCGCGATACCGAAGGGCAGGCGGCGGCGCGTCGAGTTGACCACGTTGGCAAAGTTGACGAACATGCCCTGTGCCGTCTCCGGGCGGAGCCAGATCTGTGCGGCGTCCTCCTCGACCGGACCGATGAACGTCTTGAACATGAGGTTGAACTGCCGGGCGGGGGTGAGCTCGCCGCCGCATTCCGGACAGCCAGGGCCGTCAGGCGGTTTGCCGCGGGCGCGCCGCTCGTCAGCGAGGTGGTCTGCGCGCCAGCGTTTCTTGCACGGCCCGAGGCAGTCGACCAGCGGATCGGTGAAACCGGCGACGTGACCGCTGGCGACCCACACCTCGGGGTTCATCAGGATCGCGGTCTCGACGCCCTCGACGTCATCACGCAGCTCCACCATCGACGCCCACCAGCGCTCCCGGATGTTGCGACGCAGCCGGACTCCCAGGGGGCCGAAGTCGTAGACGGCGTTGAGGCCACCATAGATCTCGCTCGACGGATAGACGAACCCGCGCTGCTTGCACAGCGAGACGAGCTTCTCGATGACGTCCGATTGCGCCTGCTCCAGCTGTGTCTGCTCCTGGGCCATGGCCGGTCAGTCTACCGGCACCCTCACGGCACCCCGCCCCTCGATGGCCCGGAGCACGTCGATCGATCGCAGCCGGCGATCGAGGTGATGGGCCAGCTCGGACTCGACGATGCGCTCGAGTGTCTGGAGCGTGGCGGTGTCGAGCCGCAGGCGCAGCCAGAGGTCCTCATCGCCGTCCGCGGCGGCGCGCAGCACCTTGATGACACGCACCACACACTCCACCGCCTCGGGATCTCCGGGGGCGCAGCGCGCGCAGAGGAGACCGCCACCCGGGGCGCTGAACCAGGCCGTGTCCTCGGGGAGCCGCCGCTCGCAGCCCGCGCAGTCGACGAGCTGCGGCGCATAGCCGAGCCGGTCCACCATCCGGCGCGCAAACCACACGATCGCGGCGCGCGGATCCCGNNCGCAGCGGGGTTGCCGCGACCGTCTCCGCCTGGGTGAGCACATCGAGCTCGCCGCGCCCGCGCGCGAGCTGCATGCGGCTACGCGTGAACAGGTCGGTGCGCGACGCGAGCCGGCTCTGACTCTTGCGCACGCCGCGAGCGATGACGCCGATCTTGCCGTGCTCGAGGGTCAGCACGGTGAGAATGCGGTCCGCCTCGCCGTAGTCGATGCGGCGCAGCACGATTCCCTCGTCGCTGTAGGTCGGCATCCGCCCATCATGCGCACTACTGGTGGCGAGCGTGCGCGGGCGACTCCTCCTGGGTGTCCCGGGCCTCCTGCTGACCCTCGTGGTCGATGGCGCGAACCGTGCGGTCTCGCACCAACGGGACCGGGCTGGTGATGCGTACGGATTGGATCCCCTGGCGCCGGATCGACTCGACGGTGAGGGTCGCGTCTCCCAGCTGGATGGTCGCACCGACCTTGGGAATCGCGCCGAGCAACTCGTAGACCAGACCGCCGACGGTGTCGGCTTCGACGGTGGGAACCGCGAGATCGAGCTCCTCCTTGAGGTCATCCACCGGGAACCGGGCGCTGACCACCACCTCGTGGTCCGAGACGATCTGCAGCTCCTCGACCTCGCGCATGTCGTACTCGTCGCGGATCGGCCCGACGATCTCCTCGATGAGGTCCTCGAAGGTCACGATGCCGGCGGTGCCACCGTGCTCGTCGACGACCACCGCGATGTGGACCTTGCGCTCCTTCATCTCGCGCAGCAGCTCGCCGACTCGCTTCGCCTCAGGTGTGTAGTACGGCTCGCGCGCGACCGCCTTGAGCGGGCGCTGATCGTCACCGACCACGCCGTGGCGCAGCAGATCCTTCGCGTAGACGACCCCGACGATGTTGTCAACGTTGTCCTCGTAGATGGGGATCCGCGAAAACCCGTACTCGATGATCACCTTGATCACGTCGGCGATCGAGTCGGTCGCCTCGACCGCGATGATGTCGACGCGCGGGACCATGACCTCGCGGACCAGCTTGTCGGTCATCTCGAGGATGCCATGGATCATCTCGCGCTCCTCCTGCTCGACGATCCCCTCCTGCTCGCCGACATAGAGGAGCAGCTTCAACTCCTCCTCGGTGACGAACGGGCCGCGCACGGTATGGCC
>PKWB01000148.1:4758-8213 GCA_003131685.1 Candidatus Dormiibacterota bacterium | reverse complement strand
AGCGCGAGCGATTTCGGCGCGATCTCGCAGAAGATCAGGACCACGATCGAGAGGACGATGGTGCCGACGGCCTGCGGGATCTTCGTGAGATAGCCGGTGATCAACAACGCCGTGGCGGTCGAGACCACGATGACCGCGACGGTGTTCAGGGTGAGGATGGTGGACAGATAGGCGTTCGGGTCCGCGTGCAGGCGCGTCACCGTTCGGGCGCGCTTGTTGCCGTCCTCGGCCAGGCTCCGCATCCGTATCCTGCTGACGCTCGTCAGCGAGGTCTCCGCGGCCGCCGCAAACGCGGCGATCACGAGACCGAGGACGATGACGACGATGAGCGGGGTCATCGGCTCGGGGACTGTGGAGGGTCTGAGCCGCTCACCGGAACAGTTCGCTCACGCTCCGTCCCTCGTGGACACGCACGATCGCCTCCGCGATCAGCGGTGCCACCGAGAGGATGCGAAGCTTGGGCGCGTCGTCAAAACTGTGACTGCCGTTGTGATACGGGATGGTATCGGTGATGCAGATCTCGTCGATGGGAGCCTCGTGAAGGCGCGCGAGGGCGCCGTCGCTGAGCACGCCGTGGGTCGCGACGACATCCACCGACTTGGCGCCCCTGGCGAGGAGCGCGACCGCGGCGCTCGCCAGCGTCCCGCCGGTGGAGATGAGGTCGTCGACGATCACGCAGACCGCGCCTTCGACGTCACCGATGACGTTGACGACCTCCACCGTGTCATCTCGCGGACGCCGTTTATCGATGAAGGCGATCGGTGCGTCGAGGATGCGCGCAAGGTTGCGAGCGCGGTTCACACCGCCCGTGTCCGGCGACACCACCACGACGTCGTGCCCGTGGCGCTCGCGCACCCGCCGGGCGAGGATCTTGGTGGCGATGAGCGCGTCCACCGGGATGTCGAAGAAACCCTGGATCGCCTCGGCGTGGAGGTCGACGCAGATGACCCGGTTGGCGCCGGCCAGCTCGATGATGTTCGCCATCAGCTTGGCGCTGATCGGGTCGCGGGCCTGGGTCTTCTTCTCCTTGCGCTGGTACCCGTAGTACGGGATCACCGCGGTGATGCGCGACGCCGAGGCACGGCGCAGCGCGTCGAGGATGATGAACAGCTCGATCAGGTTGTCGCTGACCGGGTGACAGGTCGGCTGCACCAGGAAGACATCGTGGCCGCGCACCGACTCGCGGATCTTGACGTCGAACTCTCCGTCCGCGAATCGTGTGATCTCGCATTCGGCGAGCTTGACGCCGATCTCACGGGCGATCCGCTCGCTCAGCTCGGGATTCCCGCTTCCCGAGAGGAGCAGCAGCTCGCCGTAGGGGTTGGAATCGGTCATGGCTGCACCGGCCGGCGGGCCGCCCATCCATCGACGTTGCGCTGGCGGCTCCGGCCGACGGCGAGCGCCCCCGGTGGGACGTCGTGGTCGATGAACGAGCCGGCGCCGATANNGCGCCGATATAGGCGCCGTCGCCAAGGCGAACCGGCGCCACCAGGGTCGAGTTGGTCCCGACGAACACTCGATCGCCGATGACGGTGCGGTACTTCGCCGAGCCGTCGTAGTTGCAGGTGACCGTNNGCGCCGATGTTCACGCCCTCACCCACGTCGCTGTCGAGCACGCAGGAGAAGTGGCTGATACGTGTCCCGGCGCCAACGGTGCTGTTCTTGACCTCGGCATGCGTCCCCAACTCTACCCCGGACGCGAGCACGGTATTCGGACGGACCCGGCAGTAGGCCCCGATACGCACGTCGTCGCCGAGCTCGCACCCATCGAGGCGTGACTCGCCGATCACCACGCGCTGGCCGGCTCGAACGTCGTGCAGGACGGCCATCGGCCCGATCTCGCATCCCGACCCGAGCTCGGTGGACCCGGCGAGCGAGGTCATGGGGTGAATGACGCTGTCGAGGCCAACCTGGACCCCCGGCTCCACATACGTCGTGGCCGGGTCCTCCACGGTCACGCCGGAGAGCATGAGCGCATCCAGGGTCCGGCGCCGGAGCGCGGCTTCGGCAGCCGCCAGCTGGCGCCGATCGTTGATGAAGATGAACTCGTCGGGATCGGGAGCCACGAGCGCCTCGACCGGTCCGGTGAGGAGCTCGATGACGTCGGTGAGGTAGTACTCGCCCTGCGCGTTGGCGGTCTTCAGGCGGTCGAGCGCGGACCACAGCTGGGAGCCGTCGAAGACGTAGATGCCCCCGTTGCATTCCATCGGCACCGGCTCGCCCGGCCGCAGGTCCCGCTCCTCGACGATGCGCACGACGTGGCCGGCTTCGTCGCGCACGGCTCGGCCCAGGCCGGATGGATCGGTGGGGACGCCGAGCAGCAGGGTGCAGGCGCGCGGCGAGGAGGCATGAGCAGCCAGGAGGCGGACCAGGGTCTCGGCTCTGATCAGCGGAGCGTCACCGACCATGACCAGGACGGGACCCTCACCGCGCAGGGATTGGGGAACGCTCCGAAGTGCGTGGCCCGTGCCGAGCGGCGCCTCCTGCTCGATGCAGATCGCGGCATCGCCGAGCAGGTCGCAAAGCCGCGAGTCACCGGCCGCCGTGACCACGATGGGTGGACTCGCGGTGGCGCCCCGCGCAGCCTCGACGACATAGAGGATGAATGGGCGACCGCCGAGCGGATGAAGGACTTTGGGGAGAGCGCTCCGCATCCGTTTGCCCTGCCCGGCGGCGAGGATCACCGCGTGGGGCCCGTCACCCATGTNNCGGTGATGCTGCTCGTGCACGGTCTCGGCGGGGCGCATCTCAACTGGATGGCGGTCGCACCGCAGCTCGCCGCCCACAACCGCGTCTTCGCGCTCGACCTCCCCGGCTTCGGACGGTCCCCGCTCGCGGGGCGGCGTTCGACGATCGCCGCCAATGTCGACCTCCTGACTCGTTCGATCACCCGGCTTTCGCGCGAACCGATTGTGCTCATGGGTAACTCGATGGGAGGCCTGCTGGCAATTGGGGCGGCAGCGCGGCACCCGAACCTCGTCGATGCCCTCGTGCTCGTGGACCCCGCGGTGCCGGCGCCGGGTGGCGAGTTCCCGCCGCGGATCGACCGCGTGTCGCGAACCTTCATCGCCACGGCATTCATGCCTCGATGGGGGGCTCGGCGGCTCAGCCGCGCCGTCGCGGCTCTCGGGCCCGACAGCCTGGTCCGCGAGACCATGCGGCTGGTGAGCGGTGACCCGACCCGAATCGAGCCGACCGTGATCGACGCGCACATCGCACTCGAAGCCGAGCGGCTTGCGGAGTCGAGCTGGCATGAGTCCTTCTATGCGGCCACGCGCTCGCTGGTCGCGGCACTCGCGCTGAAGCGGAGGGTGCTCCGGTGGATCCAGGAGGTGGTCGCTCCGACCCTGCTGCTGCAAGGGGATCTGGATCGACTCGTGCCTGTCGCCTCGGCGCGAGCCATCGCGTCGCTCCGTCCCGACTGGGAGTACCACGAGTTCGCCGGCGCGGGCCAC
>PKWB01000148.1:0-4707 GCA_003131685.1 Candidatus Dormiibacterota bacterium | reverse complement strand
GTTCGAATCCTTCCTCCCCAGCCACGGCAAACCCGTTCTAGCACTTGGGATATCAGCAGACGGCGACCGGAGTCGCGAGCTCGCGTCGAGAGGTCTGACCCCCGGGTGTGACCCCCGACACGCTAGGATCGGGGGCAAGCAAAGGCCCGGCGTCAGCGGCAAACCGACCCGGGCCACGGCGAGAAACCTGTCTGAGAGGTCCCCGCAATGACCGAGTCTACGGCTCCACCCAAGTCATCCCGGAGCACGCGCACGTCCGGCGAGGGAACCATCCGGCATCGGAAGGACGGGCGCTGGGAAGGTCGGTACTACGCGACGGAGGACGGCGGCTCCGTGCGCCGCTCCGTCATCAAGACGACCCGACAAGACGTCGTTGTGGCGCTGCGAGCGGCGCTGACGGCGCGGGATGACGGGAAGCCGGCACCCCACGGCAGCCTGACCGTCGGCGCGTTTCTGACGAATTGGCTCGACGGTGCGCGTCCGACCATCCGTCCCGGGACGTGGCGGCGCTACGAGGAGTTGACCCGGCTCTACCTCATCCCCGGTCTCGGACGGGTCCGGCTGGTCGCGCTCGGACCGCATCACGTCGCGAAGCTCTATCGCGACCTCCTGGCGAGCGGCATGACTCCGGCGACCACCCACTACGTCCACCGGACCCTGCGCCGTGCGCTCGGTCAGGCGGAGCGGTGGAAGCTCGTCACGTCGAACGCAGCTGCGGTGGTCACGCCTCCGCGACCCGAGTCACGCGAGATGCGCACCCTGACGGCGGAGCAGGTGCGACGCCTCCTCGACGCCGCTCCGGACCGCGACCGACCGCTGTATCTGCTCGCGGTGTCGACGGGCATGCGGCTCGGTGAGCTCCTCGCGCTCCGCTGGGCGGACGTCGACCTCGACAGCCGTTCGCTCCGTGTCGTCGCCACCCTCCGGCATCTGTCGGGAGAGGCGGCGACCTTCGCGCCGCCAAAGACTGCACGTTCACGACGCCGGGTCGAACTCTCCGCGTCGGTGGTCGCCTCGCTCAGCGCACACAAGGTCGCGACCATCGAGGAACGGTGGCGAGCCGGTCAACTCTGGCAGGATCACGACCTCGTCTTTCCGAATCTCCTTGGCCGGCCACGCGGACCCTCGAACGTCAGCCGCGAGTTGCACCCGCTCCTCGAACGCGCGGGGCTGCCCCGGATCCGCTTTCACGACCTCCGCCACACGGCAGCGACCCTCATGCTCGGCCGCGGCGTCCATCCCAAGCTCGTGAGCGACATGCTCGGCCACGCGAGCGTCGGGATTACCCTCGACACGTACTCGCATTCCCTCCCCTCAATGCATAGGGAGGCAGCTCAGGTCATGGAGGAGTTGCTCCGCTGACAGGTTTTCGCCGAGCGGCTCGCGTAGNNCAGAGTCGGTTGGCAGCGCGGAAGGGATCCGGATATTGCATCCGAACTAGATCAGCGGAAGCTCGTCCAGCACGTACCCCGCCAATGCGGCGCACCCAGTGGGCTTGCTCGTGGCCCTGATCGTCCGGGGATGTCGTGAGTTTGTCCGACGAGTCCAGACAAACTGTGCCCCGCGGTGGCGTATGCTCCCACCTCGTCCCGAGGCGGCGTCACACAGGGGTGTAGTAGTGCGAGGACCAATTCGTACTTCTGAGATCCGGCCGGACTTGGCGGGATCTACCTGCAAAATCGAACAGACGTGCTAGCGTTGCAACTGTCGATGGCGCTTGCTCTCGTCCCGTCCCTACCACGTCACAATCCGATCGCCGGACCGTCCATCGAGACCCTGTCCGATTTGCCCGCATGCCGTAGACTGAACGGTCCGAGCGTCGACAGTGGCCAACTTGTGATGGTGTCGCATCGCTTTGTTGCCGCTCCCGCACGGACGGGCAACATTCAACGCGAGAGATTGACACTATGGGCGTGACTGCCACGACGGACCGAACGACCCCGCCAGCGGCGAGGCTCCAACACATCCTGCGTGTGGTCTGGCATCATAGATGCAATCAGGATGGGAAAGCCGTTGAGGGGGATCGAAATGGCTGACGTGTGGCGTGAGCTCACGGACGTCGAGGAGCACGTCCTTGAATTCGTTCGCGGGTTCGACGGCGACCCCGTGACGGTCCCCGTAATCGCAGCTGGACTCCGCCTGTCGCCTGATGAAGTGGTTAGAGCTGCAGCGGTGCTGATTGAGAGGAAGCAGCTTCAGGTCTGGGAGGGCGGTGGCGTGCCAACCCAAAAGTTGGAGGTCGTGGGCGCAGGGCGATAAGCGCCGCCGCAGGTGACACCCCCTGCTCCCACCATCGAAACTCTCGTCGGGCTCGCGCTCGCATTCTTGCTTACGAGCCTTACCGCACTTGGCGAGGGCGCGCTACCGCTGATCAACCCGAGTCCGGGACTCGCGGGAAACTCAAAACGGCTACTGCTTTGGTCCGGCATCGTTTTTGGGCTGTGGGGAGCTACTTGGTACGGGATCCTCGTCCTGCTGAAGTACGGATCTGGCTTAGAGTTTTCAGGTAAGCCACCGGACGACGTCGTACTGGGCCTAGCGGCTGTCGTAGCGGCGCAACTCGGACGAATCGAGGTTCCGGGGGTCGCGAAGATCACTGGTGTTGACCGTCCCGCCAGCGAGAAAGACAGCTTATACACCGTAGGCGTTCGCCTTCTACAGTCACGTCTTTACGCGAAGATGGTGCTGCACACAGACCTGCAGGAGCAGTGTTTGGTCGTCGGACTCAACGCAGCTTACTCGCTCGACGAAATCGCGAATCGGTACGGCACGTGGGCTTCGACGCGACCCGACCAGGCGGCTGAACTCGAGTGGGTTAATGCGACCCGTTCGTCGACGGATGCTGATGCCGACACGAATAAAGTCACCATAATCCGAAGGCTCATCAACCTTGATCGGCAGCATGCGATCAGTCTCACCATCGCCCGAGCCAGCGCCATCGCTTATCAGCGAGCCTTTCCGTGAAATTCAGTTTCGACAATTGTTGGACTCCGGGTCGGGCGACGTCCTGATCCGCCTCGGGGCCTGGCCCGGGCCACACCAGTTGCTGGCACAACATGCCGTCGTGAGACTCGCCCAGTGGCGGCGCTTACAGCTGAAGGTCGAGCCCCGCACATCGGCGACGCGGCGGTCCTATAGGGACGACCCGACCGAAAACGGTCTAACTCAGCCGGACGTGAGAGCAACCGGTCCACCGGTCCCGACGATGACTGCTTGGCGGTCCCTACCCGGGGTGGCTGCTGCTGGTCGCGCCAGTTTCCACGGCATGGCTGTGTGCGGGCACGGGTGGCGCGGTAACACGGCGGCGCGATGAGGAACCACCCCATCCGGTCGCCACCATCGCCGGTCGATCGAGGAGACCGCGGCCGCCACTCGCCGTGCGGACACCCGGCGGGGGTGAGCGAGGGCCAAAAAAGCCGAGGATGCCTCGATCCTGAGAGTTTCCCAGTAGCAGCTCAGGAGTAGCAGCTCAGGACGGTCGCCTGCATCCCGAACGTCGTCGTGAACGACGCGCTGCCGACGATCCAGGACCAGTACGAGCCGTACCCGAAGTAGCAGTCCTCAGTGTTGATCTCGACGGTGACCGACTGCCCCGGATTGAGATAGCCGTCGACCCACTGTCCTACCTGGCCGTTGGCGTACAGCGTGCTGTGCTCGGCCCCATTGCCGCTCGTCCACCATTGGCTTGCCATCCACCAGGAGACGCCGGTAGCCCTCGTGTTCTTGAGGACGACGAAACAGTTGAGGTAGCCGGGGGATGGCTGCGCGCAGTGCGATGCCTGCTGCGAGAGGGGATTGACCCTGATCGCTGGCCCCGTGGTCGTGCTGGTGGCTGACGGTGCGGCCGACCTTGCGGCCGACGTTGCGGGCAGGATGCCCAACGCCGCGACCCCAGCGACGACGACAGATATGAAGACTCGTTTCATGGCTCCCCTTAATCTCCCTGACGCGCTCTAGGTGTAATGCCCAGACACGTTGTTGAGGCGTNNGGGCGCGGTGATGGTTGTAGATATGCAGCCATGCCGTCAAGGCCTCAGCACGTTGTTGGTTGGAGAGGTAGGGGCGGGCATAAGCCCATTCCTCGAGCAGGGTCCGGTTGAAGCGCTCGACTTTGCCGTTGGTTTGCGGTCGGTGAGGTCGAATGAAGCGCTGGACGGCGCCGCTCTCGAGGACGGCGGTGCGGAATGCGAAGGAATTTCGGTAGGCGAACGCATTGTCGGTGAGCACGCGGTGCACCACGATGCCGTACGCGGCAAAGAACGCGCTGGCGCGGGACCAGAACGCCGCTGCGGTGGGGCCACGTTCATCGCTGCAAATCTCCGAGTACGCAAGCCGTGAGTGGTCGTCGACGGCCGAGTGGATGTAGTCAAAGCCGAGTCCGCGGAGAGCCCTGGGGCGCTCGCCGCGTCCGTGGATCCGCCACCCGCCACCCGGCGGGATCCGGCCCAGCTTCTTGACGTCGANNTCCATCCAGCTCAGCCGGTTCAACTGCCGGCGCACCAAGACGCGGTGCACGGTCGAGGCGGGCATGTGCAGGCGGACGGCAATCCGGACAGGACCAAGCTTGGTGCGTCGCCGCAGTGCCTCGATCTGCCGCTCCACTCGTGCTGGGGTCCGGCGTGGGCTGCACCGCGGTCGCGAGCTCCGGTCGACCAGGCCGGCCTCGCCTTCCTCCGCATACCGACGCCACCACTTGTATGCCGTCGC
>PKWB01000116.1 GCA_003131685.1 Candidatus Dormiibacterota bacterium | reverse complement strand
GGGTCGAGGAGCAGCTTGCGCGGGTTGTGACGGAGCCCGTGGAGTGGGTCGTAGGGACCCTGCACGCGCAGGCCGTACCGCTGACCGGGACCCACCTGGTCGACGTATCCGTGCCACACCANNCGTCCCATGTCGCACCCAGTGGCGCCTCGCTTCCGGGCCATGCCTGCTGACGGGGCGTGGTCGGGTTATCCGTCCGTCGTCTAGGAGCGGTCATAGCGCTGCAATGATGGCGTACCTCGTAAAATGGATAGACTGACCCTCATATATGGTTACAGTGGCGCTGATATTAGCGAAACTCCGCGAACGCGGCCGGCGGCGATGAGGGTCGATCCTCGCGCCACCTACCGGGTGCAGCTTCGCGAGGAGTTCGATTTCGACGCCGCCGCGGCCATCGTGCCCTATCTCGAGGAGCTGGGGATCTCGCACCTCTACTGCTCACCCTTCATGCAGGCGACCGCGCACAGCCCGCACGGGTACGACGTCGTGGACCCGACCCGCGTGAGCGAGGCGCTCGGCGGTGACGCCGGGCTCGGCCGGCTCGACTCGGCCCTCGAGAAGGCGCACATGGGCCTGCTCCTCGATGTGGTGCCCAACCACGTGTCCATCGCGGAACGCGCGAACAGCTGGTGGTGGGACGTCCTGCGCAACGGACGGGCCAGCCGGTACGCGCTGTTCTTCGACATCGACTGGGATGCGCCGGGGCTGGAGGGACATGTGCTCCTCCCCGTGCTGGGCGCGCCGCTCGACGAGGTGCTCGCTGCCGATGGGCTCGAAGTGGTCAAAAGCGCAGATGGCACTCACGAGTTGCACTACGAGGGCAACGCGTTTCCGCTCGCGCCGCAGACGACGGTGGCCGCCGGACCGGTCTCTCGCCGGACGCTGGACGCCCAGCACTACGTGCTCGAATACTTCAAGTCGGGGTCCCAACGCGTGAACTACCGCCGCTTCTTCGACGTGTCATCACTCGCCGGCGTACGCGTCGAAGACGATTCCGTCTTCGATTGGAATCTCACCCGCGCGCTCGAGCTCGTGGAGGACGGCACGGTCGACGGGCTGCGCATCGATCACATCGACGGACTCCGTGATCCCTCCACGTTTGCGTCGCGTCTGCGGGGTCGGGCTCCGGCGGCCTGGCTTGTCGCCGAGAAGATCCTTGCCACGGCCGAGCGACTGTCGGACGAATGGCCGATCGACGGCACAACGGGGTACGAGTTCGGAGCGCTGGTGACGTCGTTGCTGCTCCATCCGCCCGGGCTGGCGGAGCTGACCGGCTGCTACCAGCAGTTCACCGGTGACAGCTGCGACTTTCAGGCCCATTCGCGCGGCGGACGCAGGGAGGTTCTCGACACCTTGTTGCGCGCTGAGCTCAGCAGGCTCGTGCGCGTCGCCGAAGCTGCCGGGATTGACGATGCGCGGACCGAGCTCGTCGAGCTCATCGCGGGCATGCCACGGTATCGAATCTATCCGGGAGCAGATGCGGCTTTGTCGCCCGACGATGAGCGCGCGATTGCCGTCGCGGAGGCGCGGGCACGGCAGTCGGGTCGCTGCGACGACTCGCGGCTTGCTGCGGTGCTGGCAGTCCTTCGGTGCGAAGACCGCGGGTCTGCATCAGATCGCGAGCTGCGTGAACGTTTCCAACAGGTCGCCGCAGCGGCCATGGCCAAGGGCGTCGAGGACACCGCTTTCTATCGCTACACCCGTCTCGTCGCGCTCAACGAGGTCGGGTCCGATCCCGACCGCGCCAGCACGCTCGACGAGTTTCACGCAACGTGCGTCGAGACGGCTCGCGAGCGTCCGCTGACGTTGCTGGCCACGACCACGCACGACACCAAGCGCTCCGAGGATGCGCGCCTTCGAGTCGGGCTGCTTTCCGAGATACCACAGCGATGGCGCGAAGCGGTCGACCGCCTTGACCTCCTCGCCACACGCCATCGCGGCGTGCACCCGCCATCGCGAGCGGCCGAATACCTTTTCTATCAGACACTGGTCGCAGCGCATCCGATCGATGCTGACCGAGCGTGCGCGTACATGCTCAAGGCGGCTCGTGAGGCGAAGGTGGACACCAACTGGATCGAGCCGCATCAGCACTACGAGGCCGATCTCCAGTGGTTCGTCCGGGGCATGCTCGCCGACCCGGACGTCGCCGCCGAGATCGACGCCGTGATCACCTCGATGACCCCGGAGTGGCAGATGCTCTCCCTCTCGCAGGCGCTGATCAAGCTCACCGCGCCGGGCATTCCCGACGTGTACCAAGGGTCGGAGCTCTGGGATCTCCGCCTGGTCGATCCCGACAACCGGACCCTGGTGGACTACGAGACGCGACGTGCCCTGCTGAGCGATGTGCTGCGGCCGAATCGCGGTGATTTCATGTCCGAGCTCGAGTCCGGAGCTCCCAAGATGCGCCTGATCGCCACCGTGCTCGCCGTGCGCACTCGCCACTCCGAGGCTTTCGGCAGCGGGTCTGGCTACCAGCGCGTCGCCGCAACCGGTTCACTCGCTGAACACGCGATCTGCTTCTCTCGGACGCTCGCCGATGGGGAACCGGTCGCCGTGACGATCGCGTTCCGCTGGCCGTTGCTGCTCCGCCCCGGATGGGGCGACACGCTCGTGCTTCTTCCCGAGGGACGCTGGCGCGACGCGTTGACCGGACACCATGTCATGGGCGGCCGGCAGCGCATGGAGACCGTGCTTGGTGCCTCGCCGGTCGCGTTGCTGGAGCGCGCGTGACCGCCCGCCGCATCAGTGTCTGGGCACCGGTCGCGAAGGCCGTCGGTCTCGTCGCCGGCGACAGCGCGTTTCCGATGGAGGAGTCGGGGGGCGGGTGGTTCGCGGCGAATGCGGACCTTGGCGCCGGTGATGACTATGCATTCAGCGTGGACGCCGGCAACCCGATGCCGGATCCGCGATCGACATGGCAGCCGGCCGGAGTGCACGGACCGTCGCGACTTGTCGAACACCCGCGTCGCCGAGCCGAAGAACGGTGGCAGGGGTTTCCTCTCAGGGAGGCGATCATCTACGAGCTGCACATCGGCACGTTCACACCGGAAGGCACCTTCGACGCGGCCATCGGCCGGCTCGATCACCTGACGGAGCTCGGTGTCAACGCGATCGAAATCATGCCGGTCGCCGAGTTTGCGGGGCGACGCGGCTGGGGCTATGACGGCGTGGACCTCTACGCCCCGCACCATTCGTACGGAGGCCCCGAAGCGCTGCACCGGCTCATCGAGGCGTGTCATACACGGGGCATCGCGGCGATCCTCGACGTCGTCTACAACCATCTCGGTCCGGAGGGGGATTGCCTGAGCGCGTTTGGACCGTATTTCACCAGCCGGTACGAGACGCCCTGGGGGAGCGCATTCAACTACGACGGGGAGCAGTCGGACGAGGTTCGACGCTTCGTGCTGGATAACGTCGAGTTATGGCTGCGGGATTACTCGTTCGACGGTCTTCGGCTCGACGCCGCGCACGCCATCATCGACACCTCACCACTGCACATCCTCGAAGCGATCGCAGTGCGCGTCGATGAGCTCGCGGCGGAGCTCGGCCGCGAGCTCTGGGTCATCGCCGAGAGCGACAGCAATGACCCGCGGCTCGTCCGCGAGCGCGAGCGGGGCGGATACGGCCTGCATGCGCAATGGAACGACGACTTCCATCACGCACTCCATGCACTCCTCACCGGTGAGCAGCACGGCTACTACGAGGACTTCGGCACCCCTGAGGAGATGCGCACCGCACTGCTCGAGACGTTCGTCTACGCCGGGCAGTATTCGCGGCATCGCAAGCGCACGGTCGGCCGCTACGCCGGCGACCTTCCGCGCTCTCGCTTCATCGTCTACTCGCAGAACCACGACCAGGTCGGCAACCGCGCCGCCGGGGAGCGCCTTGGCCATCTGGTGAGCGAAGGCCGCGTGCACATGGCTGCTGCGATCACGCTGCTTTCACCGATGGTCCCGATGCTGTTTCAAGGCGAGGAGTGGGCGGCGAGCACACCATTTCAGTACTTCACCGAACTCGGCGACGCCCACCTGCGCAAGGCGGTCACCAACGGACGCCGTCGCGAGTTCAGAGCCTTCGGCTGGCCCCCGGATTCAGTCCCCGACCCTCAGGCGTTTGCGACGTTCGAGCGCTCGATCCTCAAGTGGGACGAGGTGCACGAAGGGATGCACGCGCACGTGCTGGAGTGGTACCGGCAGCTGATCGAACTCCGGCGCTTCCGGTTGCTCGCCTCCGGAGAGGAAGCTGCGGCGACCACCGCGTGGTACGACAGCACCCGGAGCCTCCTCGCATATACGCACGCGGACCTGCTGGTGTGCTGCAACCTCGGCGAAGACATCGTGCGTGTGCCGGAGGCGATGGGTGCCACGTTGTTGCTGTCATCCGATAACGGAGTCTGTATGGACGTCACCCCGACACTCAGCGGCGACTCGGTGGCGGTGTGGAGCGACACCGGGAAGCCGACCTCGAGCTAGGCGACCGTCTCCGCCGTCCACGTCGGTAGGGTGAGCACGAACGACGCGCCACCACCAGGAGTCGAGCTCGCAGTGACGTCGCCTCCGTGGAGGCGAGCCAGCTCGCGAGAGAGGTAGAGGCCCAATCCTGTACCGGAGATGTGGCTGTTCTCAGGGGTCACCAGCCGGCTGAAGCGTGTGAAGAGACGGTCGATCTGCTCTGGTGGAAACCCCAGCCCATGATCGATGACGGCGATGCGCGCCACGCCATTGCTCACCGTCGTACGGCAACTGATCTCGCCGCCGTGAGGCGAGAACTTGACAGCGTTGTCGAGCAGATTCCGCATGATCGTCTCGATCCTCCCGGAGTCGACGTTGACGAGGACCGCCGCTGCCGGCAGGCGCACGTCGAGACGGTGACCGTCGGCGAGCTGCGGTTGGATCGCCGAGGTTGCAGCGGCCACGACGGTACGCAGGCTCTGAGGCCGGCGCTCGAGCCGCGTGATGCCCTCATCCAGGCGAGCCGTCTCGAGCATCTCATTGACGAGCGCATTCATATCGTCAAGCCGGCGCTCGATGATCGGCATCGCGCGCTCGAGCGCCTCGGTGTCCAGCGACCTGTCGGCCATCATCGAGAAGTACCCGCGCACCACTGCGATCGGGCCGCGCAGCTCGTGCGAGGCGAGCTTCAGAAAGTCGGAGCGCATCTTCTCCATCGAGCGTGTGCGCTCGATGTGCTCGTGCAGCCGCTGCGCTTCGGCGTCGCCGAGGGTGCGGATGCGCTGCTCGGACGCCTTGATCTGCCAGACGAGCCCCGCGGCGAACGCGGCCAGCTGCAGGGTCCATGTGTCCTCATCGCTGAAGCCGTCCGGCTTGATGGGCTCGTTGGCGGCGAGCACGCCCAGTCGTACCGAGCCGGCCCGCCAGGCGACTGCCATCGTGTCGGCAGCCGAACCTTCGAGGCCGGCTCCCAGACTCACCCCCAGTTCGGTCGCTTGTCCGTGGAACCCCGCATCACCGAAGATCACTCCATCGCGAATGGACGTGCCATCGGGGTGGCAGGGCACTGTGCGGAGTCCAGCGAACTCATTCGCGGCAACACCATGCGCTGCCGCCGGCATCAGCAGGGTGTGGTCGGGGCTGAGCCGCCAGAGCGTGACGACCCGTGCACCCACGAGCTCAGCAACCGTTGCAGCAACGCGCGCATACAGGTCACCTTCGGATGAGGTTGCGTCGAGATGATCGGAGATGCTCAGGAGGGCATGGAGCGCTTTCTGCTGCGCCTCTTTCGTTTCGGCGAAAAGGCTGGCGTTGTGGAGCGCGAGTGCGGCGGAGAGGGCGATCTGTTCGAGGTTGTCCAGGTCCAGCTGTCCGAACGCCTGATCGTTCCGGCGGCTGACTGCGAGGATGCCGAGGACGCGCCCGCCGGTTCGGAGCGGCAGGATCACCCGCATGCGCACGTCCGACAGCTGTTCCTGCATGTCGGGCGGCATCCCTGAAACGTCGGAGAGTCCTTCGAAGCTCACCTCCCCTCTGTCGATGGCCGCGCGGAGCTCGGGAGTCAGATCCCATGTCGCCCCGATTCGCGCGGGCACCCGATGCCGGTCGTATCCGGCGATCGCCTCGACGGAATCCGCTCGGAACTTGGTCACCGTGATGCGGTCCACGTCAACCAGTTCCGCGATGCGCTCCACGATCGCCTGCACCACATGCGCGGGGTCGAGCGAGGACGAGAGCTCTCGGGTCGCCTCGCCGGTGAGACGCAATCGGTCGACGAGATGCTTCGTCGATTCCCTCGCATCGTCGCCGAGCACCATGATGCTGATGAGCCGCGTGAATCGGTCCATGATGGCTCGCTCGGTGTCGGTGAAGGGCCGGGTCTCGGGTCGCCAGAAGCCGACGACTCCCATGCCGACACGCCCATCTGGGAGGGGTGTCCCGGTGGACATCGGGATCAGCCGGCCGATGCGGATGTGCGACCCGAACACCTCTGGGGCTGCGCTCTCATCGGGCGCGTTGGTGGTCTCGACCGCTGCGTGATGCAGCATCGCGCGACCGTGGAGCATCCGGTCGTTCAGCGGCCAGCTCTCGCCGACGAGACGCTCTGCCCAGGGGCCTGAGGCCGCGACCACCTGAAAGATGTCGGGGCGCGAGGCCGGCACGACCGAGATCACACACTCCGTGTCCGGGACGACCCGCGTGCCCTCGAAAGCCATTGTCCTCAGGAGGTCAACCAGCGGCACTCGTTCGCGAGGATCGCCGGGTGCATCGTCCAGGAGCCGCCCCACGAGGCCGCCGATAGCCTCGTTGACGCTGCGTGTCTCCTCGACGCTGGGAGGAGGCCTGTGCTGAGCGTCGGCGATCCCGGAGGCAGAGCCCCTCTGTCTCGTTTCGGGCACAGTTAGCCGACGCGCGAGCATGCCATTTTAGTGATAGCGACTATATCACCCATGCTCGAGACCATCGCACGCCCAATGCCCCAGTTGGCGCATAGGATACACTTTGGGTATCAAATTATATGATAGCGGAGGGTCGGCTATGGCGACCTCTTCCTCCAGACGCACGGCATCATCCTCGGCGAATCGGGGACGCTCGCCGAGCGAGCGAACCGCGTCGAGACAATCGCGCTCGAACACCGCCCGTCGAGCGACCCGTCAGCTGTGGGACGCGCGGTCGGTGAAGGCACTTGTCTGGCTTGCCATCATCCTCGCGCTCATCTGGATCTTCGAAGGCGCGGCCTTCATCCTCGTCCACGTCTTCAACGTGCTCCTGCTCTTCATCTTCGCGGGGATCATTGCGCTCATCCTCACACCGCTCGTCGACAGGATGGAGCGGGTCAGGCCATTCCGTGGACACCGCTCATTCACGGTGCTCGTCATCTACGCGGTCGGCATCGCGATCATCGCCGGCGCGATGGTGCTCATCCTTCCGACTGTGATCGCGCAGGCGAGAGGATTGCCAATGCTGCTGCAGACCATCGAGAATCAGCTTCGCCAGCACGGCATCACCTTCTCGTTCGCCTCGTTGATCAAAGCCGTCAACGAGCAACAGATCGGTGTGGCGCTGGGCGTTGCCGCAGCGTTCGTCTCAGGCCTCGTGAGCGTTGTGCTGATCCTGGTCATCTCCATCTATCTGCTCATCGAAGGCCGCGCCGTGGTCGCCACCACACGCAACCTGTTCCCGAGCCGCCAACGCGAGTTCGACTTCGCCGCAGTCGCGGTTGGCTCGACGGTGGCGGCATACGTTCGCGGCCAGGTGGTGATGTCGATGGTGATCGGCCTCTACACCGGCGTTGCGTTGACAATCGTCGGCGTCAAGTACGCGATCCTGCTGGGGATCGCCGCCTTCTTCCTGGAATTCATCCCCATCGTCGGTGCGGTGGTCGCCATGGCGCTCGCCGTCGTGGTTGCCCTGGTGCAGAGCCCGATCCTGGCGATCTTCGCTCTGGCCGTCGGATTGATGGGTCATGCGATCGATGCGTATCTCCTCGGTCCGCGCATCTACGGCCGCGTCACCCGCCTGCATGCGCTGGTCGCGATGGCCGCGCTGCTGGTCGGCGCCGAGCTGGCGGGAGTGCTCGGCGCACTCTTCGCGGTGCCGGTCGCAGCCGTCGC
>PKWB01000057.1 GCA_003131685.1 Candidatus Dormiibacterota bacterium | reverse complement strand
CGCATAGGTCGCCGTCGCCTCGATCTCTGCCGCCTGCAGCTTCCTCTCGCGCACCATCTCCGCAAGTCGGATGCGACGGGCGGCGATCTCGGAGAGCCGTCCGGCGAGGCGCGCCCGCTCTGCCGCCACCCAGTGCTCCGTCTCGGTCGCGTGGGTCGTGTCCAGCACGGCGAGGCGCTCCTGGTCGACCGCAACGGCCGCCAGGCGGGTGCGGGCATCGGCGAGGGTGTGATCCAGGACGCGAAGCCGGGCGGTTGCGACCCCGAGGGGACTGGCGGTGCGCCGCTCCGACCCGACCCGATCCATCGCCTCGCGGATGCGGACCAGGGCCTGCGCGGCGGTCACCCCACGGCGGGTGTCGGCGAGACGCTCGATCGCCTCCTGCAGCTGCCCCGCCCGCTGGCGAGCGCTCTCCGGGGCGTCGATGCGGAGGCCGTCATCGCTGAGCCACGCTGTTGCGCAGAAGACCGCTTCGTCGATCCCGAGATGGAATCGACCCGGTGTCACCGAGCGCCCGCTGCGCAACTCATCGGTGAGCTCCGAGCCGCCGAGCTCGAGCACCTGCACCGACTGCTCGCGGGTGTCGAGGCGGCGCGCCACCCGGATGCGACGCCCGTCGTCGAGCGTGTAGGTCAGCGCGAGACCGTAGCCACCGCGCGTCCAGGGCTCGTAGCGGGCCCAGTCGCTGCGATCGACGGCGCGACCCTGGCCGCCGGCGTCGACGCCGTACAGCGCCCCGCGCACCGCGCGGAGCAGCGTTGACTTGCCTGACTCGTTGCGCCCGGCGACGACCGTGACCCGAGGATGCAGCTCGGTGGTGATGTCATGGAGGCATCCGAAGCCCGTGATCTCGAGACGCTCGAGGATCATCGCAGCCCGACCTCGGCGCCCGAGAGCGCCATCAGCCCGTAGCGCAGCGCGTCTTCGAGTACCTGGGCTTCGCCGGCGTCCGCATCCGCCGCGGCCGCGGTCGCCGCACGGACGAACGCGCCGCGCGTGCTCTCCTCGACCAGGGCGGCCTCGAGGTCGATGTAGGGCGCAGTGCGATCGCGCACCTTGACCGCGGCGAGGTTGAGCCGTTCGCGAACCGCAAGCTCGACGGTGAACGCATCCAGCGACACCGAGGAGTCGATGGAGCCGCTCAGATCGACGCGGATCATGGTCCGCTCGGGGTCGCCATATCCCGTCGATGCGCAGTGCATGGTGACCTCGTCGATCACCGCCTCCACGGAACCGCACTCGTCGGCGTCGCACTGCACGGTGAACACCGACCATCGGTTGGTGTCATGCGCCGTGAACCGGATATCGCCTCGATCGGTGATCTCGACCACGACGGGACCGCGTCCCCCCTCGTCATCGAAGCTCAGGGGCTCGGGCGTTCCCGGGTAGAGGAGCCCGGTCGTGGAATCGATGCGCCGGCGGTGGTAGTGGCCGCACAGCGCCGCGGCAAAGCCTGCCGCGTGGATCCGCTCGACGTGGAACGGCCCATGGATCGACTTTCCCTCGGGTCGCGACCCTAGCTCGGCGCCGTGGAACAGGGCGAGATGGACGCCGGATGAGGATGTGGCCGGCGAGGTGGCGAGCGGATCACCTTGCCACGCCGGCTCGCGGTGGGCGAGGCCCCAGACCGTGAGCCCATCAGTGAGCTCGACCGGCTCGAGCTCGGTGTTGCCGAAAACGGTGACATTGGACGGCCATTCGACGCGCCGGTACAGGGATCCCGGGAGGAGCGCGTCGTGGTTCCCGGGCGCGATCAGGACTCGCATGGGCCGCCACGATGCGAACGTATCGGCAAGGAATCGCCCGGTGTCAACGGCGGCGCGCTCGTGCTCGTAGAGGTCGCCGCCGATGGTCACCGCGAGGCAGCCCTGCTCAATGGCCAGACGCCCGGCGCTCGTGAGTGCGTCGCGAAGCCCCTGGCGGCGCCGGCGCGCGAGCTCTCCCTGACAGCCCATGGCGGCGAACACCCGGTCGAGGTGGAGGTCGGAGAGATGGAGGAGACGTATCGTCATGGGTGCTGGGAATGAGAACGGCGACCTGAGAGCGAACGTCAGTTCGCACAGCCTATCACAGGTTTATTGGCCAAACTTCTGGCACAATTGATCGGTACCGACGACGGGTTTTGCCGGGCCGATGGCCCGGGTCGAGTCGGATCAGCGGGTGGGGGATCAGGTGGAATTGCGGTTGCATTTGGCTCGGCGATACGGCCAGGCAGGGGCGGGAGTCGTCGGCATTGCGGTGGCGGTCAGGGTGCTCACGCTTCCTGTCGGCCCGGGCGTGCGGCTGCTGGACGCATTCATGGCAGCGGCTGCGATGGGCATCGGCCTCGCGCTGATGCGTCTGCCCTCGATGGGGGAGCGCTATCGGGAACCGGCATCGGTGGCCGGCGCCGTCGCGCTCGCCGCCGTGGCAGCGGTTGGACTGCGCGCCGCCGCCCCTCAACTCCCTGATTTCACCGTTGTCGCCGCGGTCGCCTTCACCGCGCTCCTGGTCGGTCTCGATGTGGACGCACCCGGGGCCGCCTCCGCTCGGACCACCACGTTGCTGAACCGGGTGCGGTTGACGCCCGCACTCGCCGCCACTGTGGCGGTCTTGGTCATCTTCATCGTCCTCTGGGTGACCACGGCCCCGGCGTCGACCGGAATCGGTTCGCTCGCGGTCGTCGTCGCAGCCATGGCCGGCATCAAGCTGCTTGCTGCCGGAAGCGCCGATCGCAGACTCGACCGGTCGGACTCCGAAACCCGTCGCGGTCGCGTGTCCTCGACCCTCGGTCGAAGGCTCGGCGTCGCTCGTGACGTGACGTCGGTCGCGTCCGCGGTGCTCGAGGCGTGCCAGGAGATCTTCCCGGAGACTTCCACCGGGATGGTGCTCATCAACGATCCGGCTGACGGGCTGCTGAAGTCTCCCGGTGCCTTCCTGTCGTCAGGTGGGGTGGCGTCCGGTGGCCCGGCGTACGAGCTCGCTCCCGGGGAGGGGCTGGGCGGCGCCGTGTTCGTTGCGGAGCGGGCCGAGGTGTGGCCGACAACGCTGTCGGCCTCGATGGCGCAGGCAAGCCTCCGTGAGGCCAACCGGGTACGCCTCCGGCGGTCGAAGCTCGGCTTCATCCGATCGGCGATCGGTGCACCGCTGCGCGTCGACGGCACCACGATCGGCGCCATCCTGCTCACCTCCGAGCGCCAGGAGAACGCCTGGACCGACTCCGATGCACCGATCATCGAAGCCCTCGCCGACGAGGCGGCGCGGGCCATCGAGCGCGCCCGCCGTCACGAGGACGAGATGGCGAAGGCCCAGCTCGACGCCGTCACCGGGATGGCCATGCGGCCGCATCTGCTCGCCGTCATCGACAAGGAGCTCGCCCGGGCCTCGCGCCGGGAGGGCTCACTCGCGCTGATCATGGTCGACATCGACGGCTTCGGCGAGATCAACGACCGCTGGGGGCACGACGCAGGCAACCACGTGCTCGAGACCTTCGCCAACGTGCTCCGATCCATCCTCCGGCGTGAGGACAGCGCCGCCCGTTTCGGTGCCGACGAGTTCGTCTGCGTGCTGCCGGGTGCGGACCGCGACCAGGCCCACGCCGTCGCCGCGCGCATTCAGCAGCGATTCACCACCGACACCTCCGGCGACCAGGGTCTCGGGCGATCCGGCGCCACGGCGTCGGCGGGCATCGCCGTCTCCCCGAGCGACTCACAGGACGTCGGCGGGTTGCTCGATGCGGCGGCGCGTGAGCTCGAGGCCGCGAAGGCATCGCACGAATTGACCGGTCGCTCGCGGCTTCGGCGCCGTGTCCGGGACGCCGCCTCGAGTTGACATCGACTAGCGAATAGTTTTACACTGAAACTATTCGCCCAGCGAACAGTCGAGGGTTTGTGTGAGCCAGGCACCGGCGAGGGAACGAAACGCACCGATGCGGAACGTGACCCCGAATGACCGTCGTGACCAGCTTGCGCACCTGCTCTTCGACTACATCGGCGGCCTCAAGCGCCGGCTCATGGCAAGCGTCCCCGAGGAGCTGAAGGACGAGTTCGGCGCGGTCACCTGGCACCAATTGGGCGCCCTCGAGCAGCTTCGCGCCGCCACCGAGACCTCGTCCGGAGCGACCATGAACGAGATCGCGCGCATGCAGCAGTGCGCGCTCAGCTCGGCCAGCGCGCTGGTTGACCGGGTGATCCGTCTCGGATTTGCCGAGCGGCTCAGCGATCCCGACGACCGGCGGATCATTCACATCGTTCCGACCAAGGTCGGCCTCGAGATGCTGGACCGTTTCGATGCGGCGCGGAAAGCGGTTGCGCTCGAGGCACTGGCTCCGCTGAGTGACGACGACCTCGAGCGCCTGGTGCACCTGATGGCCAGGATCGTCGACGCGCCGGTGCAGGGACGCCTTGGAGCGATGGCGCATGACTGAGGTTCTCGACCGCCCCGACGTCTCGGCAGCCGAGGTCGCAGCCGCGGGCGGTGACAGCGGCACAGCCAATTCACGAGTCGGACGGTTCGACTACAAGTGGATCGCGCTCGGAGTCGTGCTGCTCGGCACGATCATGACGATCCTCGACGCGACCATCGTCAACATCGCGATCCCGACGCTGCAGGTCGACCTCAAGGCCGGCTCGTACGCGGACATATCGTGGGTCGTCACCGGCTACATGCTCGCGCAGGGCGCGGTCATTCCGATGGCCGGCTGGGCGAGCGATCGCTTCGGCACCAAGCGTCTGTATCTGGTCACCATCGCGCTCTTCACGCTCGCGTCGATGGCGTGCGGCGTGGCGCAGAACCTTCCCGAGCTGGTCATCTTCCGCGTCCTGCAGGGGCTCGGTGGCGGCATGCTGATGCCGATCGGCATGACCATCATCATGCGTGCGGTCGGACCCCAGAACATGGGACGGGTCATGGGGATCTTCGGTATTCCGATGCTCCTCGCCCCGGCGGTCGGGCCCGTGCTCGGCGGCTGGTTCGTGCAGGACTTCTCGTGGCGGTTGATCTTCTACGTCAACGTTCCAATCGGCCTCATCGCATTCGCGTCGGCATGGCGCTTCCTCACCGAGTCGAACCGGGCGCACGGCCTGCGCCTCGACACGTTCGGTCTCCTCACCGCGCCGCCGGCAGCGGTCGCGCTCATGTATGCGGTCAACCAGAGCATCACCCTGGGATGGGGCTCGTTGCTGGTGATCAGCCTGCTGGTCGGCGCCGCAGTTCTGCTCGCGGCGTTCGTGCTGTCGCAGCTCGGTCGCCGTCGCGCCGCCACCTTGCTGATGATGCCGCTCGCCGCCGGCGCGCTGCTGGTCGCGCTCCGCAACGGAGTCGTCGATGGCTGGACCTCCCTCGACACCATCGTGATGCTGGTCGGCGCCGCGCTCGCGGCCGTCAACCTCGCGATCGGCAATCGCGGCAACCCGGAACCGTTGCTCCAGCTGCGCCTCTTCCGCGACCCGACCTTCTCGTGGTCCATGGGCCTGAGCTTCATCATCGTCACAGCCCTCTTCGGCGGGATGCTGTTGCTGCCGCTCTACCTCCAGGAGGTGCACGGATACAGCCCGCTCGAGACCGGACTCCTGTTGCTCCCACAGGCGATCACCGCGGCCGTCGCGATGCCGCTCGGCGGGTATCTCACCGACCGCATCGGGCCTCGTCCGGTGGTCGCGACCGGCATGGTCATGCTCGCGGGCGGCGGCTTCCTGCTTGCCCAGATCCACCCGACATCGTCGAACTGGCTGGTCGTGAGCGCGCTCCTGCTGCGTGGTTTTGCGATGGGCTTCTCGATGATGCCGTCGATGGCCGCAGCGATGGCTCGCGTTCCCCGTCATCTCAGCTCGAGCGCCTCGAGCATCTCCAACAGCCTGCAGCGCATCGGCTCGTCGATCGGCATCGCTGTGCTGGTGACCGTGCTCGCCGCGCAGTTCACGACGGCGATCGGTCAGGCATCGTGCGCGCCGTCGCCGGCTGTGCTCAGCGCCGCGTCCCCGGCAGGACATCAGCTCACCACGGCGGAGTTCTGCAGCACCCTGAAAGGGCAGTACTCGTCGCTCATCCAGAACGGCGGCCAGCCGTCGACGACAACCAAGGTTGCGCCGGTGGTGGCGCACTTTGGCCAGACCTACGCCTCGGATGCGCTCAGCACCTCGTTCGACCGGACCTTCGCGTTCATCACCATCCTCACGCTCCTCGGCGTGATCCCTGCGTTGTTCCTGCGCCGGCCCGAGAAAACGGCTGCCGGGCACGTGCCGCAGCTCGATGCCGCGTAAGGTCCTGGTTCTCGGCGGCACCGACTTCGTCGGACCGGCCGTCGTCGACGCGGCGCGTGCGCGCGGTGACGACGTGACCATCTTTCACCGCGGCCAGACCGGGTCCGCACCCGACGGTGTCCGCGTGGTCCACGGGGATCGCACCAACGCGGCCGACCTCGATGCGCTCACCAGTGAAACGTGGGACGTGGTCGTCGACGCATGGTCGCAGGCGCCGCGGGTGGTGCTCAGCTCGGCCCGCGCCCTCGAGTCACATGCGGCGCGTTACGTATACATCTCGACGATCTCGGTGTACGCGGATTCCCACGACGGCGTCATCACTGAGGAGTCGCCGGCCGTCGAAGCGCGACCGGACAGTGACGCCACCGACTACGCCGCCGACAAGCGCGGTGCGGAGCTCGCCATTGAAAGCGTGTTCGGCACCGAGCGCAGTGTCTTCGCCCGACCCGGGCTCATTCTCGGACCGCGCGAGAACATCGGACGGCTGCCCTGGTGGTTGCGTCGCATCGCCGCCGGCGGCGAGGTGCTCGCGCCCGAACCGCGCGACCTTGCGGTGCAGTACGTCGACGCACGAGATCTCGCCGCGTTCGCGATCGAGACGACCCTGAACGGCGCCGTCAACGCGTTGAGCCGTCCGGGTCACACCACGTTGGACCAAGTGCTCGAGCTTTCCCGCGAGGTCACCGGGTCGAGCGCATCGTTCACCTGGGTCGACGCCGAATTCCTGCTCGCGAACAACGTCGAGCCCTGGACGGAGCTGCCCATCTGGGTGCCTCCGATCGGCGACATGGCGAGCTTCTACAGGTGCGATTCGTCACTCGCGCTGCGATCCGGGCTCATCTGCCGTCCCGCGCGCGATACCGTGCAGGACACGTGGTCGTGGTTGCGCGACGATCCCGACTGGCAGCAGGTGGTGAGCGCCAATCGCTCGCGTGTGGGCATGACGACAGAGCGTGAGGCGGCGCTGCTCGCCGCCTGGAAGAATCAGCCGCCGGCTTCCCGGTAGCGCCGCTGTCGCTGGGCGACCAGTTCGTCGATCGGGATCTCGCACAGCTCGTCGAGGTTGCGGATCACGGCTCCGCGAATGGCCGCGATCACCAGCGGCGCGTGCGCGTGCGCACCCGGCGGGGGTTCCGGGATGAGCTCATCGACGAGCCCGATGCGGTGCGCTGTCTCAACGCCGGGGCGAAGCGCTGCCGCGGCACGAGCGCGCTGCCCGGCGTCGCGATACAGGATGGCCGCGCACGTCTCGGGCGGAGCGACCGTGTACACAGCGTTCTCGAGGGCGAGCACGCGGTCGGCGAGCGCCAGCGCCAGCGCACCGCCCGATCCGCCCTCGCTGAGCACCACGCTGACCGTAGGGGTGCGCAACCCGAGCATGCATAGGAGCGCATCGGCGATCGCCCAGGCCTGACCGCGCTCCTCCGCCCCGATGCCCGCATGCGCCGCGGGTGTGTCGACGAGGCAGAGCACCGGCATCGAGAATTTCTCGGCCTGACGCATCAGTCGCACCGCCTTGCGATAGCCCTCGGGATGGGGCATGCCGAAGTTGTGGAGCGCGCGAGTCATCGGGTCGGTGCCCTTCTCCTGACCGATCACCATCACCGAGCGGCCTCCGAGTCGCGCCGGGCCGCCGACCACGGCGCGGTCGTCGCCGAAGAGCCGGTCGCCCCGGAGCTCTGTCCAGCCACTGGTGATCGCCGAGATCACCTGCAGCGCTCGCGGGCGCTCCGGGTTGCGGGCCAGCTCGACAGCCGCGAACGCGATCCGTTCGCGCTCGGTCGTCTCGATGGTGGTGCTCATGCTCGTCCCGAATAGATGCGGATCAGGGTCCCCACCGTGTCGCGAAGCCGGCCGCGCTCGACGACCGCATCGACCATCCCGTGGGCGAGCAGAAACTCGGCCGTCTGGAACCCGTCGGGGAGCTTGTCGTGGGTTGCCTGCTCGATGACCCGGCCGCCCGCAAACCCGATGCGCGCTCCCGGCTCGGCGATGATCACGTCCGACTGGACGGCGAACGACGCGGTGACACCGCCGAAGCAGGGGTCGCCGAGGATGCTGATGTAGGGCAGGCGGGCGGCGATCACCTCGGCAACCGCAGCCGAGCACCGAGCCATCTGGGCCAGCGAGGCGATGCCCTCCTGCATCCTCGCGCCGCCCGAGGTGCAGACCGCCACCAGCGCACGCTGCTCGGCGATGGCCAGTTCGCAGGCACGGGCGAAGATCTCGCCGGCGCCACTGCCGAGCGATCCGCCGAGAAACTCGAAATCCATGCAGGCGAGGACGACGGGGTTGCCCGCGAGCGACGCCCTGGCGGTCAGGAAGGCCTCGTGGAGACCGGTGCGTTCGCGAGCCCTGACCACGCGCTGCGGGTAGGGGACACCGTCATCGAACCCCAGGGGATCGCGATCACCGACCTCGACGACCAGCGTCTCAGCCGTATTCGGATCGGCGAGCTGAGCGATGCGCTGCGCGGCGCCGACGACCCCGTGATGACCGCACTCGGAACAGACGTTCAGGTCTGCCGCGTAGCGCTCGGCGACGAACCGGCGCTTGCAGCGCGGACACGCGACGGTGCCGGTGGTCGGTGCGGTGGGCCGGAGTTCGGGTCCGGGCGCCTGAAGCCTGTTTCGCGGCGCCTGTCGCCGCGAGGTCACCCCGTCGGCGCGATCCATCGCAGAGCGATGCCACCCCAGACCACGCCCGAGCCGAAGGCGATGCAGACCACCTTGTCACCCTGGCGCATCCGGCCGGTCTCGACCGCCTCCGCGAGCGCGATCGGGATCGACGCACCACTGGTGTTGCCGTACCGGTCGATGTTGATCACCACCCGGTCGAGCGGCAGATCCAGGCGCTTTGCCACCGCTTCGATGATTCGCAGGTTGGCCTGGTGGGGCACCAGCAGCGTGACGTCGTTCAGCGACCATCCGGCCTCCGCACAGACGGCCCGCGCCGCCTCGGCCATGCGCTCGACACCGAGGCGGAAGGTGCCCTTGCCGTACATCCGCAACCCGTTCTCGCTGTCCTCCTCACCTGCCTTGGGGCCGTAGTAGATGAGATCCGCCTCGCCGCCGTCCGCACCCCACTGGATCCCCTCGATGCCGCCGTCATCGGACACGCCGATCACGGCGGCGCCGGCGCCGTCGCCGAAGAGCACGCAGGTGGACCGATCCTTGTAGTCGATGAGCGAGGTGAGGGCGTCACCGGCGATGACCAGCACGCGGCTCATCCCCGACGACACAATCAGGCCGCGACCGATGGCGACCCCGTAGACGAAACCGGCGCAGGCCGCGGCGATGTCAAAGGCGGGAATCCCCGCCAGGCCGAGGCGGCGCTGCACCAGGCAGGCCGTGGACGGGAGCGGGGAGTCCGGCGAGACCGTGGCGACGATCAGCGCGTCGATGCTGTCCACGCCGGCGGCGGCCATCGCCCGGCGGCCGGCTTCGGCGGCCATCATCGATGTGGTCATCCCCGATGCGATCTTTCGGCGCTCGCGAATGCCGGTTCGCTCGAGGATCCAGGCGTCGGACGTCTCGACCATCGCCTCGAGGTGCGCGTTGGTGATGATCTCGTCGGGCAGATATGACGCGATCCCCAGGATGGCTGCCGTCTTGGTGCTGCCTGGCGGGACTCCGACGGGTGTGGACGCGGGGGCGTGAAGGATCGCCATCTCGACAGAAGCTTAGGCGAGCGTCGACGGTTACGTCACCGTTGGACTGATGTACATTTCCGGATCGAGATGCTCGGGAGCCTGGTCGCAGTCAACAACCCGTTCCCGTTTTCGATCAGCGGGTTCAATGGGCTGACCACTGCCCAGATCATCTCGTTCTTCATCGACTTCGTCCTCTTCAACGCGTACGTCGTCCTGATCGTGATCGCCATGGCCGGCTTCTACTTCACGGCCAAGCCGCGCCACGGGGTGGTTCGAACGGCCGCGATCTGGCACTTCGTCGCCGTGCTCTGGATGCTGATGGCGTTCATCGGGACGGTGTGGGCCGCACCCGCCGAGAAGACCTGGCTCACCCTCAACTCGCTGTCCCAGCTCGGTATCAGCCAGCGAGGCATCAACGCGTTCATCAGCATGGCCTTCGCCTTCATCGCCGTGGTGTGCATGGCCGCCGGGTTCGCCCGCGCCTCCGCGCAGAACCGAGCGATACGCGAAGAGGTCCTCGCCGCCGTCTGACGGAGTCGCCGAACTTTCTTTTATCGGAGAGAGAAGGACAGGATCGAGGCCGGGTTCAGGAGCGCGAAGGCGCGCTGGACGGCGTGGGTCTCGTTGGTGATCGCGGTGATCCAGAGGGCCGAGAGGTTGGTCACCGGGAGGAAGTCGCCGGGGTGGCGCTCCAGGTGGTCCTGGAGGTCGTTGCCCGGCGAGAGGTGCACGTCGCCCACCAGCGAGATCGCCGAGGTGTTGATCGATGCGGCGTAAGGCACGGTCTCGCGCCACATCGCCGAGTTGCCGTCGGGCACCTCCTCGAGCGGTGAGACGAGGATCACGCCCGCCTTGGCGATGGTAACGCGGGGCTCGAGGCGGCTCAGGACCGGGTAATTGGTCGAGAGCGGCTCGGCACGCGAATTCCTGACCTGAAGGAACGCACCGAACCGGTTGATGCTGTCGCTGAGGCGTTCTGCGCCGATGACCTCGAGCTCGCCCGTCAACCGGATGAAGGTGCCGTAGATCTCGACCTCACGCCATCCGCTCACTGGCCCCCAAGGCTACTCTCCGGCGCCTGTCACGGGAATGCCTGGCGCGGCGCGCGGCGTGGCGCACGCGGTGACGTATCCTTTCGGCCGTCTGACGCTCCGAACACGAGATATGGAACGCCTCATAGTCGCTCTCCGCACTGACTTCGGATGCTTCGCGATCATCGTGGCATTCGTCGTGATCATGATTTCGGCGATCGTGTTCGCCAACATCCTCACCCCTCCGGCAAGCAACCCACTCCTGTAGCAGGGATGAGGCGCACCCCGATCCCCGGTCAGGCGGCTTCCGTGACGGAAGCTCGTAAACTTGCCGCAGTAACGAGCCGCCTCGTGAGGACTGTATGGCGCTGAATCCGTACGAATCGCCGCGAGGGAGGATGCGTGCTCGCGCCGAGACGACGAGACGTCAGTTCCTGATGATCATGGGCGG
>PKWB01000005.1 GCA_003131685.1 Candidatus Dormiibacterota bacterium | reverse complement strand
TAACCTCGATTCTTCGCGTGATCGTGGCATGAGGGTGCCAGTATCCGCGAAATAGCCCTCCTCAACTGGGAGAATGACGGTTGCTAAAGCCGTGTCATCACCCAGGAGGAGGGCTCCTTGAAGGTGCATCATAGTCGCTCGGTCCGTCGCGTTGAGGTAACCACCGACGGCAGGAACCTTGTCTCGCACGCCGGCACCGCTCTGCTGTCCGAGCTGGCAGATCGAAGCGGCCTCACGGGGGCGATGTCTGAGGCGATGGCCGGCTGCGGCATCTCCTGGCACACCCACGACCCAGGTGTCGTGCTCACCCATCTCGCTGTCGCCATCGCCGATGGGGCGGACTGCCTGACCGACTTCGAGGCGCTGCGCGAGCAGTCCGAGCTGCACGGCGATGTCGCCTCGGTCTCGACGGCCTGGAGAGCGGTGAAGAAGACGACCTCGCTCGAACTGCGCCAGATCCCCTCCGCCGTGGCGGCCGGGCGCGAGAGGGTGTGGCTCGCCGCTTACCCCGGCGACATCACCATCGACGTCGATGCCACGCTGTTGAACGTCCACTCCGACAAGCAAGACGCTGCTTCGACGTATAAACGGGGTTACGGCTTCCACCCCCTCGGCGCCTGGTGCGACACGACGAACGAGCCGCTGGCGGCGATGCTCCGCCCGGGCAACGCCGGCTCGAACGACACCGACGACCACCTCGAGCTGTTGGACCAGACAGTGGCGGTGCTCCCGGCCGACTACCGGGCCGGCCACGAGCCGGGTGACGACCCGAGCCTTGTGCGTCACCAGATCCTGCTGCGGGCCGACTCGGCCGGAGCGACCCACGGCTTTGTCACCGGCCTTATCGAGGCCAACATCGAGTACTCGATCGGTCACCCGATCAATGCGGCGGTGCGTGAAGCGCTGCTGTTGTTCCAGGAGGAGGAGTGGACCCCGGCGGTCGAGTCCGACGGCACCGTGCGCGACGGAGCCTTCGTCGCCGAGCTGACCGATCTCATGGACCTGTCGGCCTGGGGCGTCGACGCACGGCTCATCTGCCGGCGCGAGCGGCCGCATCCCGGAGCCCAGCTCTCAATGTTCGACATGTCCGAGGGCTGGCGACACACGTGCTTCATCACCAACGCCGATGCGCTCCGGATCGACGCGGCGGTCCTCGAGCTCCGCCACCGCGGCCACGCCCGCGTCGAGGACCGGGTGCGCAGCTGGAAAGACTGCGGGCTACAAAACCTTCCTTTCGCCAGCTTCACCCAGAACCTTGCCTGGGTGGCCGTCAGCCTCATCGCCGGAGCACTCATCGCCTGGGCGCAGATGACCTGCCTCGACGGTTCGCTCCAGAAGGCCGAGCCGAAGACGTTCCGCTACCGCATTCTTCACGTTGCAGCGGTGCTCGTGCGACGCGGGCGACGGCTCGTGCTCCGTCTCGACGAGAGCTGGCCGTGGTCGTCAGCGCTCCGCCGTGCGTTCCTCAAGCTACGTTCGACCTTCCCGTAGGACCCGGGGTCCGCCCGCCCGACCCGGCAACGGTGAGCACTCCCGGGGGCGTGACATCTGACGAGAGCACGGACCTCTGACCCGTCGCGCTCCCGCCCGGTGGAAGGCATCTGATGGCACTCCGCCGCCGACAAGTTCCTGTTCGGCGTCAGGTCCCGGGGCCGGACGAATTTTCGAGGCTAACGGCCTCGTCGAATCGACNNACGAATTTTCGAGGCTAGGTGTTCGGCCGCGACCTCAGGTTACCTCTGCTCACTGAAACGGCGTGCAGCCAGCTCCTGAGTGCACCCTCTTGGAGTTGCGTTCATTCTCTGCGGACGACGAGCGCGGTCCAGGATGGCAGACGAGGATGGCGCGCCGGTTCCGCTCATAATGCGAGATTCGTCGCGCCGCATCATCAAGACGGCTGTGTCCGTGCATCACCGCGATGCCTTCACTGTCGATCCTTCGAGCCAACCGGCAACGGCTTTGGGATCGAACCGCACGAGGCAGCCGACTCTCAAGAATGGGATTCGTCGTTCCGCGACGAGCCGACGGACCTGGCGGACGGTGATACCGAGGTGGTCAGCAAGTTCCTCGATGGTGAGGAGATGGGGAAGAGAGGTTGTCCTCGTCATGAGTGACTCCTTTGGTGAACGGTTCTTCCACCTTTCGCGAGATGGTTCTGGCTTGATGAGCGACTTCTGCTCCAAATGCCGTGTTCGCGCGCGTCGCTCGGCAGCGGCCAGGTTGGCCGCGTCGGGCCTCGATCGTCGTGAGGACCGCGTCGCGCACCTGCTCGACGCGATCCCACACCGCTGCGGGCAGCGGAGTGACACCGTCGGGTTCCACGACAGCGAAGATGACATTGTTGATCTGATGATTGTCGACCACCACCCAGCGCCGTCCTGGGGTGACCGCGAGTGCCTTGGCAATGGTGTATTTGCCCGAGGCGGGATAGCCGAGCAGATAGACGATGGCAAAAGCAAATGCGGGCATCGGGTGGCTCCGGGGCATCAGCGTTGTCGGTACCAGTTTGAGGAGTCTGGCACCGCTGAACCTCATGATCACCCAGCTGGTTCGTCAGCCTGCAAGCAGATCCGGTCCCCAGACGGAGGGCGCTAATCGCTGCCTTCGACATCCCAGGAGGCTTGGCCGAGTGCCTGCGCCAGCGGGGCTGGCCAGCCGGCGCCCCGATCCGGAAATGGGGAACCCGATCAACCAGCTCCAAGACCATCACGCGCGAGGTCGTCGAGGCTGTTCGCGACACGCGCGTCACTGACGATCGGTGTCGGCGCCCTCTGGCTCCGCGATGTGCGGTACATGCCGTGGCCGAGGCGTAGGACACTCCATATAGTCCGTTGCGCCGCTTGGGCGGGACTGCGCAGCCCACGTCGCGCCGTTCCATGCTCCGGGAGTGTCGGGTCGGTGCAGGCGCTGTCGGTATATCACCCGACCGCGGTGCGTCCCGTGGCCAAGCTGCAGGACGCTTCATACAGATAGCTGTCCCTGTGCGCCGCTCGGGTTGGGTTCAGGAGGTGCCGTCTCAGCGCTCGGGCAGCGTCAGTGCGTCGTCGGACCGCTGCCCGACTGGTGTGGA
>PKWB01000079.1 GCA_003131685.1 Candidatus Dormiibacterota bacterium | reverse complement strand
TCGTTAGCACCCCGGAAATGCCTACCACCAGATCGGCTCGGGTGGGTTAATTGCACGCTGGGGTGAGCAAGCGTCGTTCGTCTTGAGGGGTATCAACACGTTGGCCGATAGGTTGTGCCTCAGTCGACCACCTGCTCGAGTAGAACGTGGACGCGCGCGGGTAGTGGGTCCGTTTGAAATCTGGGGGCCGGGCAGGTCTGGCGGACGATCGGGGGGAAGATGCACGATCCGAATCGCCGAGATCGCTGTGAGTGGCTCACCCGGCCCTCGCCATCAGCATAGACACTCGAAGCGGGCGCTGCCGGTGCGCGGTCGCCTGAACAAAAAAGAGACCCCCAGCGCGAGCCTGGTGCGTCATCCTGTTCTGGGNNCACCCCGGATTTACACCACGTTAGCGGACGTCACTTTTGGCCCTGCCGCCGAACCGCCCTCAAATTACGTGATTTCCCACGCGGGCTTACTAAAAGAGACCGTCGTATCGCGTTATGACCTAGAGATGCTAGATCGCAGCAAGTGCATCAAGATTTACTCTCCCCCGCTGCCATTGGCCGCTCTTTTTCCGACAAAGATTGGCTCATTCGACATTGAGGCGATGGGCTTCGACCTCGCAGATCGCGAGGCCGGGCGGTGACGACATTGTATGGGCGAGACTGCCTAGCCTTCGGCTATGAGTTCCTTGTACGGCAATGCTTCGGTAGTGCGACCACCAGTTAGCCGAGGAGCGCGACGATCTCCTCGATCTTCCAGACGTGATCGCTGACGGCAGCGGCCCGTCTTATTCATCCACGTTCTTTGAGACCTTCAGCCCGCTGAGGGTGAGGTTAGGAGGTTAATCGCTCTCCGATCTCGGCTCGATCTCGCGCCCAGAGCGCCGAACGCGTGGGCGAGACGGGTCCAAGCGACCACCAGACGGTCCCAGCAGCCCGAGGCGACCCGAGGTCGATAGATCGATCGAATCGCGATTCTCGTGGCTGCGTCAGCGCTCGGTAGGTAGGCGTCGGCACACGTACGATGACGAGCGTGGTTGCCGAGGAACGTGGCCCAGATGATGTAGCCGAAGCGGACGACGACGCGCCTGAAATGACGCTCGGTGCGGTCCGCTTCGACGGGTTGAGTCCCACCGACTTTGAAGAGTTCTGTTTCGACCTCCTATCGGAGATCGGTTTCGTGAATGTTGACTGGCGGAAGGGAACGTCGACAGCATCGTCGCCAGCCGATCGCGGCCGCGACATCGTTGCGCACCTCGATCGTGAGGACGTCGATGGCCACAAGTACCGCGAGACCTGGTTCATCGACTGCAAGCACTACAACCCAGACAAACGGGGAGTTCCGCCGGAAGCTCTCCAAAGCACCATCACCTGGGCACAAGCAGAACGACCCTCCGTCGTGTTGTTCATCGCCTCTGGATACCTCACGAATGGAGCGAAGGACTGGATCGCGAGGTACGAGCAGGAATCAAAGCCGCCCTTCCGCATCCGCCAGTGGGAAATGCCGCAGGTCCGGCGTCTTCTGATGGGTCACCTTGATGTCGCGTTCAGACACAACGTCGTGACCTCTTCCCTGAGACGCGTATCAGAACTGCTCATGGCCGAAAGCGAGTTGAGCGACAGGCTGTGGTATGGGCGCAAACCCGCCGACGATGAACCGCTCCCTGCCAGCTACACACCTGAGATCGTGAAGGGCATGCGTGCCGCTCAGCACCGAATGGAACAGCAATACGGAAAAGAAGAACTCCTGTCGAACACCGAAAGCGATTTCGACTGGGGCCTGCTTTCGGGCAAGGTCTCAGCGATCCGGTGGGTTCTCGGCGCGGACTGGGACATGCTCGACAGTTGACGCGGGTCCAGGGAAGTGAGGAGCGAACCGGCGCCGCAGACGGTCCGCCCCTCGGCAACGAAGCGAAGCAGTGATGAGGAACGAGCCGTGTCTATGACGGCGGCTCGCCCTCACCTTTCCACGGAGGACCGCCAGTGCCTAGGCAGCGTATTGAAAGCCGTCCGGCCGGAGCTTGATCAGCCAGTGGCCGGACGCAACGTTGGTGCGACCCGCGAGGACGTGCACGACCTTGTGAGTGACGGGATCAAGGGCATCGAATGTTTCGCGAGCGACCAAGAAACCTCGACCCCGGTATCCCTCGTGCGCGGTACCGCTCGGCGCTGGGTACGCGGCCGGCCCAGGTGTCGAGTGTGGGTGCTGGAATCTCGCTCCGGAGGACGACCGCCGTGGACGTGACGACGCCGAGGCGACGGACGCAGGCATCGGTTCGCCGCAGCCGGTACAGAAGTTCCCGGACGCGGGATTCATTCGCGAACAGGTCGCACACTTCACCGTGTCTCCGTCCTGAACGCCGATGTACTCCTCGAGTGGGATCAGGGCATTTCCGCAGTTCCCGCAGTGCTCGACATCGGCTCGGGATGACTTCTCGCACTCCGGGCAGATGATTTGCCCCGTGATGGGATCGGACCTCCAACCGAGGCGCACCTGCTCTCTGATTCGGTGACCGACCCTCTGGCGAGGACGCGGCTAGACAATCTCCGGAAGACGCTGTTGCAACATGCGCTCCACGTCAACGGCTTTCTCGCGGTTCTCGTCCAAGGTTCGGGACAGGCCGTACACGCCACCGTCGGCGTAGACAGCTCCGGTCTCGGGGTCGCGGCGATACTGGGTTCTCATTAGTGGGACGCCTTCTAGTTGATTTGTTCGAACGATGCCGGGTGAGCCTTGACAATCGGGTCGTCACGGTCGACCCACATACCGCGATACCAAAGCATGAATCGCTTGAATTCTCCTGACTGTTGACGGATGATCTGATCCGTTTCAGGTATGTAGTTCCCGCCCTCGTCCTTTCGGTACTCGCCCCAATCGGTCAGAGCACGCACCCTGTTCTCTCGTGTCCTTCCGGCGGAGACGATGTTGACAAAGTGCGCCGGGTTCGCCTTGACGATCTTGTCGGTGCGGCGTAGACGTGCTCCCGCCGGTAGCGCAAGCGGCCGGCCCAGGTGTGTGTCGCCATCCGCTGCGCCGTGAATAGGCCGGATACACAGGACAGCATCCTCGTCAAGCAAAACCGGAGCTGGTTTCGCCAGCGGCTCGTGCTGAGCCGGTTCGGGTTCGGGACGAAGGTGATGACGCGCCTGCACCTTCTCGTCATCGCTCGCACCGTCCCGAATCCACTTCTCCGGCCAGCGGTGGACGAGTTCGTGGCTCGCGCGGAGCCGTGTGCCTTGCTTGACGAGGACGTTGCCGCTCCCCGCCCACGTCTCCAACGCCTCAACGATCTCGTCAGGTGCGAACGGGAACGCTGGCGCTATCTGTTTTGCCATCCCCGTGTCGCCTCCTGGAGTGCCGATGGGCGGATGCGAATGAGACCTCCGGGTCGACCTCCGATCCGGATAGCGGATATCTCGCGGTTCGCGATCATTCGACGCAGTGTGCTCTCGCTCACGTTGAGATACTCCGCGGCTTCCTCGAACGTAAGTAGTCGGTCGTCGTCTAGAGCGTTCATTCGAGGTCGGACGGTACCGCTGGCGATTTCCGACGTCAAGTTCCATTCACGCCAACGCTGGCTAGAACTCGTGGGGTGAGACTTAGGGACAAGTCCACGGCCCAATAACGCTGAGCGTGGGACCCGGTGGGACGGTTTGGCCATTGGACGCTTGGACGCCTACGGAGGAGGCTTGGAGGATGGCGTTCACGTTTCCCGACCGCCCGTCTCTGCCGGTAACGTTTACAATCCCGGCGACCGACTCCCAGAATGTGCCGGTCGTGGACTGGAGGAGGGCAACCTTTGGCACGTCATTCCTACCGAGCTGAAACTGCCATGGCGGCAAGGAGTACGTTCCGGGACCAGTGTAGAAGCCGGCGTTGAGTTCGATGTAGAGCAGGAACACCTGGTCGCCGCTAGCAAGGCGCAGCACAGCGCTAAGGACGCCACCACTGACACTGACCGAGCATGTTGAAGTCTTGTCTGGCGCCGACGTGGCACATGTGTTGATTACTCCAGTCAGTCCCAGCTCGTTAGACACGCAAACCAGCGGCGTTGGTGTCGGTGCCGGTGTGAACGTGGCCGGATGGATGTGGGTCGGTGGCGCGCCGTGGAGACCGGTTACCTTCGTGACGAACAAGGACACACCGCCGAAGACGACCACGAAGCCCGCCAGCCAGAATAGGGCCCTGGGCCGATTTGATTCTCCCGACATGCCTATGGACAACTTCCTCGCCGCGACTATACCTCCGGCCGAGCGCAGATGAGGCAGTTTTTTTCGCCGGAATCGTGTCGGGTCAGCGGCGACGTCCTGATCGCTCTCGATCGCGAATGCAGCCCGGGGTATGGAGCAGCGGTGTTCGACCTGCTTGTCTCTGTCGACCTGCTCACGAGTGCCGAGCGGCGTAGCCGCTTCGTGCGGGGTCGTCGCACCTGGCACCGTCGTCACCGCTCCCCCGTTTGCCGATGCGTCCATTCCGACAATCGCCCGGGCTCGGGGTGTCACCGGACCGCGCGTGAGCCGGTCTAGGGAAGAGGTTCGCGCGACGTACCCGGTGATTCGCGGGCGGGGTTCGTCCGGGTAGGTCGCACCGGCAAGGCTGAGCAGCAGCAGTCCGGCTTTCCGCAGACCGCGACCCGTTCGCCGGCGTCGACAATGCATCCGCACTCAGCACACGCCATTTCCACAACGGGACCATCGTACCCTTCGGGTTGCCTTCCGGCGCCTCCGATCCTGCGGCGGTTGCTTTGTCCGAGCGAAGCCGCTGCGCGACAGCGCAGGGTTGCGGGTCTCGGACCTCGCCGGGCAAGCGGCGCGTCTCCGCCGCGTGAGCGGAGCGGAGCGCGTCTGCATTGCCACGGACCCATCGGTCGAGTGTTCGAGTGCTCGAATCATCGTTGATCGTTTTGAACCTATATGCACAAGCGCTCGCCTAAAGGCTCGCTTGTGTGTAGGTCGTTTGTATTGATCGAGTGAAGTTCTATCGCTTCGCGCGGAGGCGCGCGAGCGCGGACGCGTGGCGTGCGCGCGTCGCGTCGGCGACGCAGGCGCGTCTCATGTGCGCGCACCAGGTGAGCGCGGGAGACGAATGCCGGGAATCTTCAAGACGAACATTGTCTCGGCACCGTGTTCGCGTGCAAACTCGGTCCTGAGGGTCGATGCTTGATTCTCCGTGATGCCGAACAGCTCCGCGAGTTCTGGAACGGTGATCGCGTGATCTGGTCTTTGCAGGAGGACGTCACGGAGTTGTGAGTTGCGAGCGCCGGATTTCTTGGCAAGTGCCCGCGGACGTGACCCTCCGATGCGAGCCATTTAGGATTGGGTCCGCACGACGTCAGTCATGACTGAACGCGTCTGCTGCCCCGCGATCGCGTCAGTAATCTTCGCGAGCGCAACCGGGTCCTCGACGTGAGCCGGTAGTCCTTGCGCGATGCGCGTCGCGACGAGGCGCGCGGCTTCCTCCTCGACGTTCATCGCGATGCACGACGAGCCACCGGCTCGCAGAGATCAGCGGGATCGCACCCCAAGGCTCGCGCGGCGGCAACGATCGTGCCGTAGTACGGCGTTTTGACACCGCGCTCCCAGAACGAGACGGTCAGCGCACCGCGAGCGACCGCCATAGCAAGTTCTTCGCGAGTGAGGCCCGCTGCAATGCGTCGCGCACGAAGTCGGGTCGGTGAGAATGTCGCCACAGGCAAACCTCCAGTAGGTTCGCCTGCTGTCGAAACGCGTGGTGCAAATTTGTGTCGCGCACCACGACGTTACAGCGGTCTCGCCGCCGCTCATCCTCGTCAAGGTTGCTCGCCGCTCCCCGAGTGAGAAGCGGTCCGTACCCCAAGCAGACTAAGACTTTGTCGCGTCGATAATAACGCTTCGATCGTCTCAAGCGCACCCGCAATTCAGCGTGGGCGCTAATCGACGCTCGATCGACGCTCGCCCGATCTCCGACAGCGGCTCCCAGTCGAGACAAGCAGGCTGCCAGCGTCTCGATCGATAGATCGCCCGTCTCGCGTTTCGCGTGGCTGCTGAGACAACGCAGTCGGCTTCGCAGCGGACAGACGCCGAGGTGCGCGTCCTGCAATCGTGCGCACTTCATGGTGACTTGTGCGAAGTGCGGCTCCGACCGCCTGATCCCCCTGACCTTCGCCTCTGCGCTGGACTACGACAGGCTCGACTTGCCGAGACGACCCGTCGCCAAGTGCGCAGTTTGCGGAGAGCGGACCTACGTCAGCGCCAAGGTTCACCGTTCGCTCTCCCGGGATTGACCCTATGCTCGGCTTGGAGCCGGACGGCAGTCTTTAGCACTCCGTTCGGCTCTTGCCCGCGAGCCACGTCGATAGAGCGCGAGGTTCAACGCCCTCCGATGCTCCTCGTGCACAGCCCGCCAGAGCGTGGCGCTTAGGAATGTCGTCTTGTAGAACGTCCGGAGATACCCGAGCATGCTGCACCCAGGACGAGAATCCCGACCTTCCGGCCTCTCCGCACGTCGGTGACCGAACAATCGTCGACCTGCACCCGTTGACTCATATCGAGCAGATATTGGGGAGATTCGCATGACCGGGCTGCTGACTAAGGTGTCGAGATGCTGCAGTTCCAACCGTAGGTCTCGGCAACTCGCGCGGCCGACGAGGGGTCAGGCTGGCTCATGATCGCTTTGTATCCCGGCTCGACCGCGAGGTCGTAGGGCGTCACATGCGGCGAGTTGGTGGCAGCCCCCGGAGCAAAGTGCATCACCATGAACAGATTGGCCTGCTTCCCGGCGTAACTGCATTTCACGTCGGTCATCGGTCCTGACCACCCGTGGGACGGGGTGCCGCAGGCTGTGAGCCCCAACATCAACACCGCCCCTGCCAACGTGATCCGTCGCACCATGACTCCACCTCGGCGGCACTGGCGCAGCCGGCGCAGCCCATCATGGCACCGGACTCATCGGTTTGCCAGGGTCGATGTACCCGGTGAGGTCCGCGACCGATAGCCTGAGTCCAACAGCACAGGCGCTCGCCTCAAGGGAATTGGCGGATGCTGGTGTGGGCGCTGGTCATGTACCCTGATTAGCAGCCGATCAGTTGAGCTTCGAGGTGCACCCCGGCGTCGTTGCGGTCTTCCTGGGTTCCAACGGATCGGGAAAGTCGACCACGATGCGGATGATCGTCGGCCTCGATGCGCCCAGCGCGGGAGACGTGACCGTCTGCCGCCGTCGCTACCACGCCGTTAGCCCGCGATCATTCCCGCCGGTGCCTGCTGAGATGCTCAGTCGTCGTCGCAACACGCGTGCGCGTGCGAGACGGTCTGCAACTGGTCGAATATCCGCTCCACGACTGCGGAATGCGCCGCTGCAGCCGCCAGGGTCGAAAGCTCGCCGTCGATGGCCGCCAGTATGGTCCCTACCTCTTCGGCGCTCACCGGCACGTCCATCGAATCAGCTGCTCGCTCGACATCCGCCCCTCCGTACACCACTCGCACGGTGACGCGCCGCGCCGCTGTGGAGACCGCCGTCGCCGCTCTAGTCATGTTTCCATGGTGACCCCCCCGCAATGGTTCCACAAGTGCCGTTGGTCCCAAGAAACGCTGGGTCTGGAGGCACCTGATGAACCGGCGTACTGAGTCGATCGCCACCGGTTTCGCCTTCGTTCACCACACGTCGCGGCGGAGTGTGCTTGGATCTCGCGAGCTCGCGGCGCTGCCTATCCTGGGCGCACGACGATGGTGCCGACCATCGCGTAGTGAATCGTGCACGAGTATTGGTACACGCCAGAGAGGGTGAATTTCACCTGCCAGACGCCGCCGCTCGCGAGCACCGGGTCGCTGATCGATGCATCGCTGCTGAACACTAGGTTGTGCGTCACCGATCCGATGTTCTTCCACTCGATGATCTCGCCGACGGTCGCGTCTTGCATCACCGGATCGAACGTGTTCTGATCGGTCGCCGAGATGATCACCGCGGCCGTGCCAAGCTTGCCGCCCGCGATGCCTATCGCCACTGAACTCGTGGACGCAATTGGAGTGCCGCTGCCTCCACACGCAACCACGCCAAGCGCAAGGGCAGCAAGAAGTCGGGCGCTCATCATCTTCGACGTCGTCCTAGCTACTCATTGCTGGCGTCGCATCCTTGGCAAACGAGTCTGGCCGGCGGAGTACCTCTCGGGATCTGTCACGCTCCCTCGTCCCCAGGGAAGAAGTCGTCCAGTCCTGCATTGAGATCGGCGCAGCGGTTACACAATTGACGCCCCTCCGTGCCAAGTACGGCATAACCGTCTTGCTTGATCCTTTGGCCATGGATGCAGTCACTCCGATCGTGATAGACGGCCCGTTCTCTCTGCGCGTATGTAAGGGAATCCGTATCGAACGGGCGAACCTTCAGCGTGAGCTTGATGTCCTTCGGCGCGCTGTCCTCACTGGGAAGGATTTCGGCGATATTTCTCTGGTTGATCATCGTTGCCTCCACCGTGAGCACATGGTTCGCTGGATAGACGGTTCGAAATAGCCGAACAATTCATTCGATCGGAACAGGGCAATCGTGTGACCCGGCGTCCGTCTGCAACAGAGGCGAAGGTCATGAGTTCGAAAGCCCGTTGGGCGGCCGCCCACGCCCGCCGAAGGGGGGATCGGTTCCGGAGTACGACGCTTTGCAGAGCCGGGAGACGCTCCCCCGCATCGCATCCAGGCGATCCGGATCGGCGACAGACCACGACATGGCAGGCAGCCCTCTGAGTGCACCTCCTGGTGTTTTGAAACTGTTGCTGGGGTGCCCCTTACGGGCGGTCAGCTGCCTAGCCGCCGGCGACCGCGAGCGGGCACCGTCCAGGCTGCATGCTCGTCACCGTGATCGAGACGCGGTGGCCATCGGTTTCCGTCGTGCCGACGAAGTGCAATCCCGCGCACGTATAGGGCGGGGCATCGCTCACCGGACAGCAGCCGTTGACGGTCGGCCCGCCGCACTCGGCGAGCACCTCGTCGGTCGCCGGGTCCAGCATCACGAACGATCGATAAGTATTCATAGCGGGAGCATGGCTCCGAGTCACGTCAGCAAACAGTGCCGAACGTCGCCGATTCACAGGGACCTATGACCGACCCCGGCAAGAGAACATCGCCCTCGGCTCCCCCGGACGACGATGACACCTTCACGTCCCTCGACGAGCCGGATCGGGACCTTCGGCCCTAGCGCGGGGTTGACCGCGAGACCATGCTGAGGAGATGGACCAGCACGAGCGGTTGTTCCTGATGACCGACCCGGCGACGCGCAAGTTGGTCGGCATGTGTACCGGACCAGATTCCGAGGGTAAGTGTCCGCGAGCAGCGGAGCCGCCTTTCGACTGCATTGGGTTGCGTGTCATCCTCTCCGAGGGGCGCGATGCTGATGGCCTCCCGTTTACGGTCACGGCCGCACCCGATGGCCGCTGTCCATTCGCGTGGATCGATGAGCACCCACCCGAGGACGCGGCCACTCACCCCTAGCTGTTAAGCGGGAGGCGAAAGGCGCGGCGGGCGCAGCAGCGCGGGTCCGCGGCGCGATGTGGGCGCCTGCCCACCGCACTGTGCTCCTGCCTGAGCGCGATCAGCCGCCCGAGCCTGTCCGCGCCCGGTGCGGTCCCAGGATGGCAGCCGCACCAGCGTGGCAGACTGACCCCGCCATGCCTGACACCCTCACCATCACTGACAACCGCACCGGCGCGACGTACGAGATCCCCGTCGAACAGGGCGCCATCCGCGCGACCGCCTTCGAGCAGATGCGCGCCGCGGGCGACGACCACGGGCTCCTGGTCTACGACCCGGCGTTCATGAACACCGCGTCGTGCACCAGCCACGTCACCTACATCGACGGCGATCGAGGGATTCTCCTCTACCGGGGCTATCCGATTGAGGAGCTTGCGGGACACAGCAGCTACCTGGAGACCGCGTATCTACTCGTCCACGGCGAGCTATCCCCGCGCACGCAGGCGGAGGAGTTAGGTGCACGACATCACCATCCACACACTGGTGCACGCGAACGTCAAGAAATTCATCGACGGCTTCCACCACGACGCCCAGGTCGATTCCTCTGACTGCCTGCGTGCCAGCGTAGGCCATCGTCAGGCCACAGACCTCCATGGCGAGATCACCTTTCGGGCCTTCTTGCTGAGCTCACCGTCCGGCGACCTCATCGCCCGCATCGCCCCTCTCGGCGACGTTCAGGCCATCGAGCCGGGATATGAACCGGTAACCCGCCCACATCGAAGGTCTGCTCAGGGCTCAGTTCGTGTGCTGGTGGGTCAGCGCTGCAACCATCGGAAACCGTCGGACACACGTCTCGGGATCGTTCCGATGCTCCGTGCGCGCGGCGGCCAGCTCGTTGCGCAGTCCATCGACGGCGCCGTGAAAGGGCTGAGATGTCAACTGATACTCGGCGTTGGCCTCGAGTCGCCACACGAGCTCTTGCACCTCGATGAGTACCTCAAGTGCCACGTGAGGCACCAATCGCATGGCGGCGGATACGTTGAGTCGCGACCGCTCATCACCGTCGACAAGCCACCATCCCAGACCGCAACGCCAATCGTTCTCCAAGTGGATGAACCGTTCGTCGCTACAGAATAGGTCAACACTCGGCATCACATTCGGCACGTTTGTAGGCCAGCGTCAGCGACAACAGCGCGCTGAGAGAGGTCCGCCGCAGCGCGTAGGGCCGCGTGCGCGCCCTCGACGTCATCCGCTGCGGGCAGGATCGTCTTCCACTCGTCGCGGTTCACCGTGGCGGTGGCAGCCTCGATGCCGTGGTGCTTGGCGACTTGGCCTCTCATCTATCCATCAGACCAAACCTGATCGAGCGACGCTAGGGCCTTTTGCCACATGTTGACCGGGCCGTTTGACGTCGTCCCCAAGACACCAGGGAGTGGGGGCGCTCGACAACTCCCTCAGGCAACGAGCGCATGCAGCGAGCAGCAGCGGAGTCACCGCCAGTACGATCTGGTGCGGCTTGCGGACGTGACGGAGCGCATCGATGCCGACAATGGGCCACTACGACACCGGTACACAGATCGGCCTCAGCGGAGAAGCACACCCCGCTTGCCTTCGCTGTCATGCACCTTCGAGCCTACGCGCTTCTAGCTTACAGTCGTGACGCGATCAGCTCGATGAGGTCGATCACACGGCAGGAGTAGCCCCACTCGTTGTCATACCAGGCGAGACCTTCACGGTGTGGTCGCCGAGCACCATCGTCAGGAGCGCGTCCAGTATCGTCGAGTGCGAGTCATGTAGGAAGTCTACCGAGACCGGCCGTTCCTCACTCACCGCGAGGGGCCCTTGGAGCGGCCCGGCGGCAGCCTCTCGCATCGCGTTGTTCACATCCTCGGCCGTCGCGCTCCTCGCCAGAGTCGCAGTCAGGTCGACGAGGCTGACATCCGGCGTTGGCACCCGAAGTGCCATGCCGTCGCACTTGCCCTTCAGCTCGGGAAGTACGAGCGACACCGCCTTGGCAGCACCGGTGGTGGTGGGAGATGATCGAGAGGCCGGCGGCGCGCCCTCGGCGCTCGTCCTTGTGGGTCGCGTCGAGGATCACCTGATCCTTGGTGTACGCGCGTACGGTGGTCATGAACCCCGTCTCGATACCGAAGGAGTCGTTGAGGACCTTGGCGACAGGGGCGAGGCAGTTGGTAGTGCACGACGCGTTGGAGATAACGTGGTGCTCGGCAGGGTTGTATGAGGCGCCGTTGACACCAATCCAGATCGTGACGTCCTCGTTCTTGGCGGGCGCGGTAATGACGACCTTCCGCGCTCCCGCTTCGACGTGAGCGCGCGCCGCCGCTCCATCATTGAAATGGCCCGTCTACTCGACGACGACATCCACGCCCAGATCCCGCCACGGCAGCTGCCGTGGATCCCGCTCGGCGAGCACCTTGATGACGCGGCCATCCACAGTGATGCTGTCAGAGCCCGCGGCGATTGTTCCGGGGAAGCGGCCGAAGACGCTGTCGTACATGAGCAGATGCGCTAGGGATTCGGGTGTCGTGATGTCGTTGACGGCGACAAACTCAATGTTTCCCGAGCGCTCGCTGGCGGCCCGTAGGACGTTACGTCCGATCCGACCAAAGCCGTTGATGCCAACTCGAACAGTCATTTTTCGGGCTACCTCCTGGATGCACGATGCGATATGTCATCCATGCTGCTGAAGAACAGCGCCTCGGTGCGCATGACGTCCATGCTCGGCAATCGCGGCCGGGCCGCCCAGTGTCGAAAGGCCTCTTTTCGAGGGTAAATGGGCACCGGCAGCGACCAGCCGGAGCGGTGCCGATCGGCGTTGAGTTCAGACACCGTGCTGCCGCGCCTCGAGCGTCCGCGGCGTCAGGCGCCACTCCTCGACACTGCGCGCGCCAAGGCGCGGGCTGTGACGTCCGACCCGCTCAGATCGTCTCGGGGACCATCTCCAACGCGCCACACGGACACTCCGCGACGCACATGCCACAGCCTTTGCAGTAATCGAGATCGATCGCATACCCGTAGGCCACACCGGGCTCGAGCTTCACAACCGCGTTGTCGGGGCAGACGCCGTAACAGTTGTCGCACGCGAAGCAGTTGCCGCACGACAGGCACCGGCGCGCCTCGAAGAGAGCGTTGGATTCATCGAGTCCGCCGATGACTTCATCGAACGTCGACCGGCGTCGTGCGGCGTCGAGTTGCGGGCGGACGGTCGGGGGCGCATCGCTGTAATACCAGGGATTGAGCTTGTCGAACGTGGCCAGCTCGTGCTTGGGGAGTGGGGTGTATTGCGCGCCGCGAAGCCACGCATCGATGTGAAGCGCAGCCTTCCTGCCGTGCCCGATACCCACCGTGACGGTGCGTTCGGCAGGCACCATGTCGCCGCCGGCAAAGATCCCGGCATGGCCGGTCATCATGTTCGGGCCTACCGTGACGACGTGGTCCTCGATCTCGATGCCCGGAATGCCTTCGAGCAGCGACAGGTCGGCTTCCTGACCCAGCGCAAGGACCAGGGAGTCGGCTTCGAGCTCCTCGAATTCGCCGGTGGGCTGCGGGAAGCCGGTGGCGTCCAGCTCCATCTTCTCGAGCTGCAGCCTGCCACCTTCGGCCTGGGTGATCGTCGAGAGCCACTTCATGGTCACGCCCTCGTCGAGAGCCTCCTCCACCTCGAAGTCGTGAGCCGGCATGCGATCTCGCGTGCGCCGGTAGACGACGACCGCGTCCGTCGCGCCGAGCCGCTTGGCGGTACGCGCTGCGTCCATGGCGGTGTTGCCACCACCGTATACGATCACGCGCCTACCGAGCATCGGAGGTTGCTTCCCCTCCATGCCGCGCAGCATCGACACGGCGTCGAGGATGTGTGTCGAATCGCCCGCTGGGATGTAGGCACGCTTGCCGATGTGCGCGCCGATCGCCAGGAAGACGGCGTCGAAGCCCCCATCTTGCATTGTCGCGAGGAGGTCGGTGACCTTGTGGTTGAGTTCGAGGACGACGCCCATGTCGAGGATGCGCTGCACCTCGGCGTCGAGCACGTCGCGCGGCAGCCGGTACTTCGGGATCCCAAAACGCATCATGCCGCCGGCTGCAGATCCGGAGTCGACAATGGTCACCGAGTGACCCGTGCGGGTCAACTGGTACGCGGCCGAGAGCCCCGAAGGGCCGGCGCCGACCACGAGCACCCGTTGGCCGGTCGATGCACTTGACGCCTCGACGGTCCATCCCTGCTCGATCGCCTCATCGCCGAGAAAGCGCTCGACGGAGTTGATACCAACCGTCTGATCAAGCTCAGCGCGGTTGCAGGCGGTCTCGCAGGGGTGGTAGCAGACACGACCCATGACCGCCGGGAACGGGTTGTCCTCCATGATCTGCCGCCACGCGGCCTCGTAGTCGGGTCCCTCGGCCTGATACAGCCACTGCTGCACGTTCTCTCCGGCCGGACACGCACCTGCGCACGGAGGCAGCCGGTGCACGTACACCGCCCGCTCGGTGCGCCAGGACCCCGTCTTGTTTGCCAGGCTGGAACCCACGTTCAACGTGATCGCGAACGGCTTGTCCATCACGACACTCCGACTGGCTGGTTCTCGAGCAAGTCGAACCGCGCGATGTTGCGGTCGGCCTGTGCCTGCAACCGCGCGACGATGTCGGGTCGCGCCGACCTGCCAAAGAGGTGCGCGTATCGCTTCTGGAGCCTCAGATACTCCTCTACCGGCACCCGCTGACGAATCTTCGTGACCGCCGTGATCTCACCCTGCTCGGCCTCGAAAACCGGGAACAGTCCGCTCTGGGTTGCCAGCCGCGCCACGCGGATGGTGTCGGCGGAGTCGCACCCCCACCCGAGCGGGCAGGTGACCAGGATGTGGAGGTAGCGAGCTCCGTGGAACGACATGGCGCGCTCGACCTTGTACTCGATGTCGCGGAGGTCGGCGACGGTGGCGGTGGCGACGTAGGGGATCTCGTGCGCCATGGCGATCATCGGCACGTTCTTCCCCTGGCCGAAGCGATTTCCCGGCTCCGGTCCGACCGCCTCGGTGGTCGCGGTGCGAGCGGCCGGAGGGGTTGCGCCGGATCGCTGCACGCCGGTGTTCATGTATGCCTCGTTGTCGTAGCAGGTGAAGAGGACATCGTCGTTGCGCTCGAACATTCCGGAGAGGCAGCCGAGACCGATGTCAACCGTCCCGCCGTCGCCGGCCTGTCCGACGACGCGAATGTCGTGGCGTCCCTTGACCCGAAGCGCGGCGGCGATACCGGTGGCCACCGCCGGCGCGTTGCCGAAGAGCGAGTGCATCCAGGGCAGTTGCCACGAGGACTCGGGATACGGCGTGAAGAACACCTCGAGACATCCCGTAGCGTTGGCGGCGATGAGGCGATTCTTGGTGGCGCGCATAGCGGCGTCGAGGGCGTAGCGCGCTCCCAGGGCTTCACCACATCCCTGGCAGGCACGGTGCCCGGAGGTCAGGGTATTCGAGCGATCGGCATCGGACTGCACGGAGCGCTGTTCCGGGTCGAGCAGGCGGTTGCCGGCGACGAAGCTACCGGCTTGGTAGAACTTGATGGGCTGAAAGGGCATGTCCCGTCTCCTCAGACCGGGCCCGCGGCGACCGCGCCCAGGTCACGGAGCATGTTTTCCGCGTGGGAACCCGACTTCCGCTTGGCGCCACGACGGGCGAGTTCGCGTTCGACGAGACCGCGGTCCAGGTCGAGGAACGTGACCTCGGGCAACTCACCGACGACGGCACTCCGCAGCAGCCGGTGTAGCGATGTCGTCGTGATCGGCCGTCCACCGAGACCGGCGATGACCGTGTGCACCGCCTGATCCATTCCGGAGAGTGCAACCCGCACGTCGAGCGAGACGACGCCGCCGATGCCGACGGCCAGCGCCTTCTCGATCACGACGATCCGTTCGGCTCCGCGCAGGGCTCGACGCACCTCCTCGCTCGGCCACGGCCGGAACGTCGTGATACAGAGCGCACCGACGCGCTCGCCCTCAACGCGCAACTCGTCGACGGTGTCCTTGATCGTGCCTAGGACGGACCCGAGCGCCACGACGATGGTCTCGGCATCCTCGGTCCGATACGGCCGGACCAGCCCTCCGGAGCCACGCCCAAAGGCAGCCTCGAACGTCCGGCTGATCTCGGGGATGAGATCGAGCGCCTGCATTTGGGTCATGTGCGCGAGGTAGCGCACCTCCATGAAGGCCTCGGGTCCGACCATGGCGCCGATCGAGATGGGATCGTCGGGGTCGAGGACCTGGCGAGGCTCGAACGGCGGCAGAAACGCGTCAACCTGCTCCTGGGACGGCACGTCCACCTGCTCGACCGCGTGGGTGAGGATGAACCCGTCCATGCAGACCATGACCGGCAGCGAGAGTTCCTCCGCGAGCCGGAAGGCCTGGATGTGCATGTCGACCGCCTCCTGGTTGCTCTCGGCATAGAGCTGGATCCANNCGGTTGGCGACGGTCATGACGATGGGGAGTCCCAGCCCAGACGCGTTGTAGATTGCCTCGACCATGAAGAGCAGGCCCTGGCTCGCGGTCGCCGTATAGGACCGCGCCCCAGTGGCGGACGCTCCGATGGCGACCGACATAGCGGCGAACTCCGACTCGACATTGATGAACTCACACGGTGCGAGCTGACCGCTCTTGACCAGCGTCGATAGCGCCTCGACGATGTGCGTCTGCGGCGAGATGGGATAGGCGCAGATCACCTCCGGCCTCGACAGGGCGACCGCCTCGGCGACTGCGCGCGAACCCTCAATCTGCTTGAGCACCGGCGACCTCCGCGATCTGCTGGCCCACGAATCCGAAGGCGCGTTCGGCACCTGCAACGTTACCTTCGGCGAGCGGCCCTGAGAATCTGTCACGTATGGCCGCAATAACCGATGCGAGAGAGATTACTCCGGTGAGGGCGGCGCAACCGCCGAGGAGCACCGCGTTCGCTATCGGTCGCCCTACGGTCTCGCGAGCAATCTCGCTCGCCGGCACCGGCACTGCTCGCGAAGACCGAAACCTCGCTGCGAGTTCGCCGAGGCCCAACTCGGAGAAGCCGAGGCTGGAGTTGATCAGCAGGTAGCCGTCTTCGCGCAGGCCGCTGAAGAGGTCGACCTGCTGAAGCAGCGTCGGGTCCTGGATGATCAGCGCGTCGGGCCTCGCTATCGGCTCATGCGCCCGGATCTCGTGATCCGCGATGCGACAGAAAGCGACCACAGGCGCGCCTGTCCGCTCGGAGCCGAAGCTCGGGAAGGCCTGAGCCTGCCGGCCCTCGCGGAAGGCCGCGACGGAAAGCAACTCGGCTGCCGTGACCACACCCTGGCCGCCTCGGCCGTGGATGCGTACCTGGAAGAGCATTGGCTCAGCCTAACCAGACCACCTTCGCAGAACCAGGGCCAAATGTCCTCGATGCGCGATGACCGTGTGCTCTCGTTCCGCTGGACGATAAGGGGTTCAATCGCCGGAGACGACGTCCGCTGTACAACACGTTCACACGGCTGCTACGAGTGAGCGCGCGATTGGAGTGACCCCGGCTCGGGCGTGGCCCGGCAAGTCGTTTGCGCGACGACCAAGAGCTGAGAATTGCTGCATGGGCAGATTCAACAGTCAATGAATGAGTCGGCCGCTGGCGGACGTGTCGGAGCGGAATGTATCCCTGATGTCAACGACGACGCCTCGGCGCCGACCTGCACTGACGCGCACTCGCCGCATCGAGCAGGCCGACGCCGACGCTTTACGACAACAGCATGCCTCCGTCCACCACGATGAGTGCACCGGTCATATAGTCCGCAGCGGGAGATGCCAGGAAGAGCGCGACCTTGGCAATGTCGTCCGGCACACCCATTCGCTTGAGTGGGATGCGCTGGGTGAACGCCGCCATCATCGCCGTCGTCTCTTCGGCGCTCATCCCGACGAGCGGCTGCGACGCGCCCTCCGTGGTGATGCCCCCAGGAGCGATGGCGTTGACGTTCACGTTGTGCGGAGCCATCTCCAAGGCGAAGTTCTTCGTAAAGCTGAGCACGCCGCCCTTGCTGGAGTCGTATGCCGCAAGGCCCTGCATCGAGGGATGCACCGAGTCGATCGAGGCGATGTTCACGATCTTACCGCCGCGGCCCTGCTTGACCATCTGTAAGCCTGCCGCTTTTGACATATAGAAAAGGCCCTTTAGGTTGACCGAGAGCACACGGTCGAAGAACTCGGGCGACATCTCGAGGACGGGACTCGTCGGGAAGATCCCCGCGTCGTTGACGAGCAGGTCCAGCGAGCCAAACTCATCCACGCAGCACTGCACCGCTGCTTGACACGATGCGGTATCGCTGACGTCCAGCCTCGTGGCCACTGGACGACCGCTGGCCTCGGTTAGCGCTTCCGATGCTCGGCGCGCTTCGGCTTCGTCGATGTCGGCGATGAGGACGTTGGCCCCGGCACGCGCCAAGCGAATGGCGATCCCGTGACCGATGCCCTTGGCAGCCCCGGTGACCAACGCGTTGCGACCGGCGACCGAAAACGGATCCCACTCGGCGCTGTGCGTTGTGGGGCTCGTGACTTCGAGTTGCTGCACCATGTCGAATTCCTCCATGTAGTGAGTCGTCTCAATGGTGGAACTCGAGGAGCAGTGGCGAAAGGGCCCAAGGACCCGAAACATCGTGACGAACGGCCAAGCGCGCGGCCTCGACTACTTGGGCGCGACTCCGCCGGTTTCCGAGATGAGCGGACGCACCACTCGGTAGGCCGGCTCCCACACCGCGCTCCGGACCTGAGCGTTGGCGTCATTCACGTCCGCGCGAGCCAATCCTTCAGCCTTCGCTGCTCGCGCCACCGCCGCGGCGACCCGCAGCGAGACCTCACGCACCTGGTCCACCGGCGGCATGACCGGTGCCCCCGGCCGCGATGCGTCCACGAACTCGGCAACCGTGTCCGCCGCAGCCAGCAGCATGCTGTCGCTGACCGCCCGGGATCTGGCGACGATGCTGCCGAGCCCAAGACCCGGAAAGACCAGCGCGTTGTTCGCCTGGCCGATCGTGTACGTCAAGCCCGCGTGCTGGACAGGAGAGAACGGGCTGCCGGTTGCGACCAGGGCGCGGCCCTCGCTCCACTCGATCAGGTCCGACGGTACCGCCTCGGCAAGGGACGTCGGGTTCGAAAGCGCGAAGATGATCGGCCGGTCCGCATGGGCCGCCATCTCGCGAACCACCTCCTCGGTAAATGATGAAGGTTGGGCGGCGCAGCCGATCAGCACCGTGGCATGCACCGCTCGCACCACTTCGAGCAGACCGATCTCTCCTCCGTCACGTTGCCAGGTGCGTACCTCCCTCTCAGTGCGGGCGTACGCACGCTGGAACTCGCGCATCCCGGCGGCCATGCCCTCAACGAGGAGACCATGGCTGCCCAGGCACCAGAGCCGGCGTCTTGCCTCGTCGCCTGACATGCCATCGCGCACCATCGCGCTGCAGATGAAGTCGGCGATGCCCACCCCGGCGGTCCCCGCTCCGAAGACCACGACGCGCTGGTCGCTGAGTGCTGTCCCCGCGGCACGCGCTGCCGCCATGACGCCGCCGAGCACGACCGCTCCGGTTCCCTGCATGTCGTCGTTGAACGTGCACGTCGTCTCGCGATAGCGCTCGAGAATCCGCCGCGCGTTGCTGGCGCCGAAATCCTCCCAGTGAAGGGGCGCGTTGGGGAAGCGAGACGTCGCGGAGCGGACAAACCGGTCGATGAACTCGTCGTATGGGTCACCGCGCACGCGCGGGTGTCGGGCGCCCATGTAGGCCGGATAGGCGAGCAGCTCATCTCGGTCGGTGCCGACGTCGAGCATGACCGGGATCACCCGGATGGGGTCGATTCCCGCGGCGGCGGTGTACACCGCGAGCTTGCCGACCGAGATCGCGATGCCTCCCACCCCCCAGTCGCCAATGCCGAGGATCTGTTCCGCGTCGGTCGCGACGATCAGGTCGATGTCTTCGGAAGCAGCACCATAATTCTCGAAGGCCATGTCGATATCGTCTGCGTCGTCAACGCAGAGGTAGACGCCCCGCGCACGTTGAAATTCCTTGCTGTACCGTGCGATCGCGTCGCCGACCGTGGGCGTATACACGATCGGGAGCATCTCGGCGAAATGGTCGCTGAGGACGCGGTAATACAACACCTCATTCCGGTCATGGAGCGAGTCGAGAAAGAGGTGTTTGGCGAGATCGTCGCCCTGGTGACGATACTGCGCGTAGGACCGTTCTGCCTGCAGATCGATTGTGGTGACAGCGGTGGGCAGCAACCCCTGCAGGCCAAGCGCAATCCGCTCCTCCAGAGTGAAGGCGGATCCTTTGTTGAGAACCGGCGCCTCCAGGATGTCCCGGCCGCGTCGGCTGGTTTCGTAGGCGCCATCGGGTGCGACTCTGAAGCCGCGCTGCGGCAGCATCGAACCATACTGCGCCATCAGGGCACGGGGCCATGGCCGGTGAAGCGGACTTTCAGCTATGGGCACCTCCGACGCGACACGCCGCAAGCGGAGCGGCCCATCCGAAGGACGAACTCGATCGCGCCCGTATTCTTGATGCCGACGGGAGTTCTGATGTTCCACTCAGAGAAGCGAACGGCAATCGAGCCCGTCGCTTCCAGCGACGTCCCCGCAAACCGAGCGACGAAAGTGAACGCGACGGGGCATGTTGTCCCGTGCATCGTCAGTGACGCGGCTGCCGGCGCACGATAGGTTGTGTTCATCACTGGTCTTGCGTCCAAGAAAATCGGCTCGTCGAGGATGAGCGACGCCGCCGGGTACCTTGCGGTCTCCACCATGTGGATGAAGACCGCATTCGCCTGGCCACAGATCTGGACGCTGGCCAAGTCGATCCGGAAGGATCCTGACGATACGGCACCGCGCGATACATTGATCGCTCCGGCGAGAGCAGTCGAGTGTCCAATGATTGGCGTTACGTGTCCAAACACAGACACCTCACACCGGAAGCCTGCGATCGATCCGGCCGCTACGGTCCAGGTCCCGTCGCTGGAGGCGTCGCGGTCGGACGCGTCAGAGGCAGTGACCGCCGCCGGAGGCATCCACGCAACACTGTCTTCACGGTCGTGGCGAAGTCGCCCATCGAGGGCCCAGCATGACCCACTATTTAATGGAGCCGTCGACCTGGTTCTCGGCGGCTGTAGCTCCCAACGGCCCCGAGCAACTCCGGCTCGTGCGAGCGCGGTAACGCCGTCGGCGACACCTGTCCGCGCCTTGCGTTTCATGCCCACGATTCTGTTCCCGTAAGTGCTCGTCTACCAGGGTCGGATGCCACTCAGGCGTCGGGACGTTTGGCCGGACGACAGCACAAGCATCGGCATCGGCTTCATGCGTCGGGCGAGCCGACATTCGCCGGACTCACCGAAGGCTCAGGGTGGTGTTCGATGCATCGACAGAAGAGGTCGGTGTCGCGACCGGCGCACGGGCCGAGCGTTGGGCGCGGTCCTACGTTGTCAGGCTCGCGTCGGACCGCGGGCGGCGGCTTCTGCAACTGGGACTGAGCTTGAGGTCGCGCGGGGTTGGGCAGTTCCTCAATGCTTCCGGCTTGAGGGTCAGGTTCCGGGTATGCGCCTGCCCGTCACCTCATCCATCGAGATCCGCACCCAGTGTTGCGTCGACCGCGTTGCCCACGAGTGCAGCGGCCCGCGCCGCAGGCCGTCCAGCTCGTCTTCGTCGGTGATCTCGCGCGCCGTCCCCTTGACGAGGACACTCCAGCCGGCGTGATACAGAGGACGGCTGTCGTCGACCTCGAAGACGACCGGCGCGCCGGCGCCGGTCGCGCTCAACTTGGTGCCCGGTTCCGTACAGAAGACGATGGAGTCGTCGTCGGCGAGGTAGTTGACCGGAAGGATCAGCGGCTGCCCGTCAACAATAAAGCCAATCCTGCCGACGTAGGAATGGTTTTGCAGGAGCTCAATTGACTCCGCTTTGCTCAGCTCCTGAACTCTGGTTTGGGATTTGTCCTCCATTCGCTCTCCTCTCACGACCAATCGTTGGAGTTTCGTTTACTGGCGCTGCGCCGCGCCATGAATGCAGCCGCCTCCGCTCGGCGTGACAACCCCAGCTTCATCAGGATGTTGGACACGTAGTTCTTCACGGTCTTCTCCGCGAGGAATACTTGCTCGGCGATCTGACGGTTGGTCATCCCCTCCGCGACCAGGTCAAGAATCTTCCGCTCCTGCGGCGTCAGATCGGCGGTGCCGTCATCGGACTGCGCTCCATCGCCGCGGAGGCGGGCGAGCACCCTCGCCGTCACCGTCGGGTCGAGCAGCGATTCTCCTCGCGCAACCTGCCGGATGGCGCCGACCAGGTCGCCGCCTCGCACCTGCTTGAGGACGAAGCCGGCAGCGCCGGCCATGATCGAGCTGAACAGCGCCTCGTCGTCGGAGTGCGCCGTGAGCATCAGGACCTTGGTATCCGGGAACGCCGACCGGATCTCGCGACAGGCCTCGATCCCCGATCGGCCGGGAAGGCGGACGTCCATGATCACCACGTCCGGGCGGCTGGCCTCGACGGCCTTGAGCGCTGCGTCGGCGTCCCCGGCCTCGGCGACCACCGTGATGCCGCCGACGCCCTCGAGGATGCTGCTGAGACCGCGGCGAACAAGTTCGTGGTCGTCGCAGAGCATGATCCGGATCGCGGGCTCGTCAGGCACGTGAGCACTGTACCAGCGTGCCGGGACGCCATCCAGTCAATCGGCCCGCCGAGGTTATGACCTTATCCCCTAGCCGCGTGTCGCTCCGGGATCCACGATGAGAGCACGGCACGCCATGAACACAATGCTCCTCCACGACTTCGCTTATGTACCCGTCTCCGCCGAGCGGGTGTGCGATCGACTCATGTCCGAGGATCGGGAGTGGCTTGCTCCCCTGGCCGCGGCAGCCATGCGCGAAGGGGAGGCGCTTCGCCTCAGGATCGGACCGCTCGGCGCTGTGCCGTTGCTCGCCAAGACCGTGAGCCTGGAGGTCGGCGAGCCACTCAAGCGTGATGAGGTGACCGTCGTGCCGCTCACCTGGAAGGCGACGACGACCCCGGGGCTCTTTCCGGTGATGAGTGCGGATCTCGAGGTTGTGGCGCTGGATGCCGAACTGACCCAGCTCACGCTCAGGGGACGCTACGAGCCTCCGCTCGGGGCCGTCGGGCGCCGGCTCGACCGGCTCCTCATGCATCGCATCGCAGAGGCGAGTGTCCGTTCGTTCCTCGGCCGGCTGGTTGCAACGCTCTCAGCCACGGAAACCGTCGAACTCGCAACCGTGCGCTGAACGGGACTGCCCTCGACCTTCTCGCGTGACGCCCATGGCGAGCCGCCACCAGCTCGTTGGTGCTCACGGCCGGGATATGATCCCGATCGGATGGCACTGAGTGGCAGCCGTGCGGCGCGTTTGTTGGATACAGGGCTCGCGTTGGCTGCAGAGCTTTCTCTCCCAGCGCTCCTCCAGAGGATCGTCGACCTTGCCGTCGACCTGACCGAGGCTCGGTACGGTGCGCTCGGGGTGCTGTCAGTAGACGGATCCGACCTCAGCGACTTCATCACGAGTGGGCTGAGCGCGGAACAGCGTGCCGCGATCGGTGAGTTGCCGCACGGTCTTGGCATCCTCGGCGTGCTGATTCGTGAACCTGCGGTGCTCCGCATCCGGGAGATCGCCGAGGACGCGCGTGCCACGGGCTTTCCGCCCAACCACCCGCCGATGCACTCGTTTCTCGGATCGCCGATCCGCGCCCACGGCCGCGTCTTCGGCAACATCTACCTCACGGACAAGAAGCGGGCGCTCGAGTTCACGGAGGACGACGAGGCGGCGGTCCTCGTGCTCGCGACCCAGGCGGGCGTTGCAATAGCCAACGCGCAACTGTACGCGGAGCTGCAGCAACGCGAACGCTGGTTGGACTCGGTGCGCGAGGTAACGACCACGCTGCTTTCCGGCGACACCGCCCGCACGGCGCTGCAGTTGATCGCTCAGCACGCCCGCGAGCTCGGCAACGCGGACATGGCCACCATCAGCGTTCCGGATGGTCAGGGGCTGCGCATCATCGTTGCCGATGGAGCTGGCGCGCACGACCTGCTCGACGTCGAGGTGCCACTTGCCGGTTCCCTATCGGCCGAGGTGATCCGCACCGAGCGCACCATGATCGTGACCGACGCGAGCCACTCGACGTTGACGCAGCCGATGGTGAGCGTCGCCGGCGTCGGCCCGATGATCCTGGTGCCGCTCGCGCTCCGGACGAGTACCGCCGGCGTCCTGGCTGTCGGCCGTGTGGCGGGGCGCCCGGCTTTCGGATCGGCGGACACGCCTCTGCTCGAGAGCTTCGCCGACCAGGCGAGCGTGGCCCTTGAATACGCTCGCGCCGTCTCGGAAATATCGCGTCTGGGAATGATCGAGGATCGGGAGCGGATCGCGCGCGACCTGCACGACGGCGTTATCCAGTCGCTGTTTGCGGTTGGCATCGGACTGCAAGGGACAGCTGCGGTCGTCGGTGATCCGCGTCTTGCCGACCGCATCCAGCAGTTCGTCAGCGAGATCGACCGGGTGATCGGCGACGTGCGCAGTTACATCTTCGGGCTCCGCCCGAGCGTGCTGACCGCGGGCAACCTCACCAACACCCTGGAGCAGCTCGGCCACGAGGTTGAGGAGCGGACCGGCGTCACCGTGATCGTTGAGATCGACGTTTCACTGGAAGCCGCCCTCGCCAACGCATCCGCACAGATCGTGCATATCGTTCGCGAGGCACTGTCGAACATGGAACGTCATTCGGGCGCGACGACGTGCCGAGTCTCGATTCTCCGCGACGCCGCATCTGCGGTCATTCAGATCGACGATGACGGGCGAGGTTTCGACGCCGACTCGGCGCCGCGGGGTATGGGGATGGGGAACCTTGTGGAGCGGGCCGAGGCTATCGGCGGGCAATTGGAGATCGAGTCGAAACCCGGATCGGGCACCACCATCACCGTGACGGTCCCACTGTGAGCGACGCGAATCCACACGGATACCCATCGGCCTGGGCGATCGACGCGGTCCTCGCGGATGGTGGCACCGTGCACATACGACCCATCCGGCCAGATGACGCAACCGCGCATCGTGCATTCTTCGCACGCCAATCCGAGCAGAGCGTGTACTTCCGCTTCTTCGGTCCGCGGTCGGAGCTTAGCGATCGCGACGTCACCCATTTCATAACCGTCGACTATCGCGACCGCATGGCATTCGTCGCATTCCTGCGCGACGAGATGATCGCTGTCGGTCGCTACGATCGACTCGCCCACGGTGACGAGGCCGAAGTCGCGTTCGCGGTCGCCGACGAGCACCAGGGTCGCGGGCTGGCCACGCTGCTCCTCGAGTATCTCGCGACCTACGCGGCGACCCAGGGCATCACCCGCTTCAGCGCCGACACGCTCATCGACAACCGGCGGATGCTCGAGGTCTTCCAGACCGCGGGCTTCCGGCGCGAGCGCCGATCCATCGAGTACGGCGTCGTCCATCTCGTCTTCGACATCGAGCCGACCGGCGAGTCAATGGCGGCAAGCGAGCGACGCGCCTGGACAGCCGGGATCGCCAGCATCAGGAGAATCCTCCAGCCGCAATCGGTCGCGGTCATCGGCGCGGGACGCAACCCACAGAGCATCGGACACGCGGTCGTCCGCAACCTCATCGACGGAGGCTTCACGGGAACGGTGTATCCGGTCAATCGGAACGCCGGCGAGCTCCTCGGACTCACGTGCTCAACGAGCGTCGAGGCGATCGACGGCGCAGTCGATCTCGCTGTCCTGGCCATCCCGGCCGCCCAGTGCCTCGAGGCCGTCGACGCCTGCGGGCGCAAGGGGGTGAGAGGTCTGGTGGTGATTACCTCCGGATTCGCCGAAGTCGGCGCCGACGGCATCGAGTTGCAACGCGAACTGCTGCTGCGAGCCCACCGCGGCGGTATGCGGGTGGTCGGACCGAACTGTTTCGGCGTGATCAACACCGCGCCGGCGGTGCGTCTCAACGCCACCTTCGCCTCGCGCGCGCCGGCGCCCGGCGGGGTCGCCTTCGCCTCACAGTCTGGGGCGCTCGGCATCGCCGTCCTGGAGCAGTCGCTCACCTCGGAGCTTGGGCTCTCGAGCTTCGTGAGCATGGGCAACAAGTCCGATGTCAGCAGCAACGACCTGCTCAGGTACTGGCAACAGGACGGCCAGACCCGGACAATCCTTCTGTACCTCGAGTCGTTCGGTAATCCCCGGGCATTCGCGCGGGTGGCACCGGTCGTTTCGCGCACAACACCGATCGTCGTCGTGAAGTCGGGACGAAGTTCGGCGGGGACGCGGGCTGCGGCATCGCACACCGCGGCGCTTGCCAGTGCCGACACGGTCGTCGACGCTCTCTTCCGCCAGGCGGGTGTGATCCGCGTCGACACCCTCGAGGAGTTGCTCGATTGCGGCCAGCTGCTGGCGAATCAACCCGCGCTGGCGGGGCACCGCCTGGCCATCGTCGGCAACGCCGGCGGTGCGGCGGTGCTGGCGGCCGACGCGTGCGACGCGGCCGGTCTGAGCGTTCCCGAATTCGATGCCGCAACCCAGGCGGCGCTTCGCACCCTCGCCGGGCCGAATGCGGGTGTGAGTAACCCGGTCGATCTCGGCGCGGGCGCGACCCCGGAGCTCTTTGAGGAGGCGCTGCGCATCGTCCTGGCATCGCCGTCGATCGACGGCGCCGTGGTGATTCTCGCCCCGGTTGCAACCGCCCATCCCGAGCAGGTCGCTGGTGCAGTCGTCGGGATCGATGCCGGGACGCGGCCGATCGTGTTCGTGCACCTCGGCGACAGTGCATCGCCGACGGCGCTCAGCCAGGGACATCGGAAGATACCGTCCTACGCGTTTCCGGAGCGTGCGGTTCGAGCGTTGGGACGCATCGCCGAACATTCGAGCTGGAAGACTCGACCGGTCGGTCACGCCCCGCAGCTGGAGGGCGTCGACACCGGTGCGGCGCAGACGATCGTCAAGACGTACCTCGCCGCGAACACTGACGGTGGATGGTTGTCACCGGACGAGGCGGTGGCGATGCTTGGAGCCTTCGGCATCGCGACACCCGGTGAGACCGCGGTCTCCTCTGCAGCCGACGCGGCAGGTGCAGCATCGCACCTCGGTTTCCCGGTCGCCCTGAAGGCCATGGGACCAACGATCCTGCACAAATCGGACGTCGGCGGCGTGCGCCTCGACCTCAGCACTGCTGACGATGTCGCGATGGCGTTCGCAGCGATGGCACGCCACCTCGGCGACGCCATGGAGGGAGCGATCGTGCAGCAGATGCTGCGCGGCGTGGAGCTCATCGCTGGGGTGATCACCGATCCGCTCTTCGGCCCGGTCGTGATGTTCGGGAGCGGCGGGATCGCCGTCGAGCTCTTTGGAGACCGCGTGCTCCGCATCCTGCCGATGACGGATCAGGACGCGCATGAGATGGTGCGGTCGATTCGCGGCGCACCACTGCTCTTCGGTCACCGCGGCACACCGCCATGCGACGTGACCGCTGTGGAGGACGTGCTCTTGCGAGTCGCCCGACTCGCAGAGGAGATCCCGCAGCTCGCCGAGATGGACCTCAACCCCGTGATCGCCTCCCCGCTCGGCGCCGTGGCCGTCGACGTACGGATCCGCCTGATGCCCTGGCGCCGCCACGCTGAGGCGGAGGTCCGGCGCCTGCGCTGATCTCCGCACGGGTCGGATGGCACTGTGCGCGGAGTGACCGACGGCCCCTCACCGAATGGGACTCCAACCCGGAATCTCATGGCGTGTGGCTCTGTTGTCAATGCGCTCCCCAGGTCGAGCATGTGCATACCGGGTCAGATGGACTCGAAAACCAACACCAAAGGGACACGGCCATGACAAACGGACTTCGCTGGCGGATCTTCGTACTCCAGGTTGGACTGATCGGCATCCTCGCCTTCGTGAGCGGGTTCGCTTTCTGGGCGAGCAACTTCGCGACCTCGACCGTGCACGATCAGCTCGCCGCGCAGCAGATCTACTTCCCGGCTGCCGGCTCGACGGCTATCACCTCCCTGCCCAAGGTTGACGCAACCGCCATGACTCAGTACGCGGGCCAGGAGTTGCTCACCGGCCAGCAGGCTCAGGTCTACGCCAACAACTTCATCAACGTCCNNCGGCAAGACCTACTCCCAGCTGAGCACAGAGGCCCAGGCCGCTCCCAACGACACCAAGCTCGCCGGCCAGGTGGCAACCATCTTCAAGGGTACGACGCTCCGGAGCATGTTGCTCAACGCCTATGGCTGGTCTGAGATCGGCATGTTCGCCGGCTATGCGGCTATCGGCCTTACGATCGCAGCAGTCGTGGTCCTCGGCGCCTTCATCTTCGAGATCGTCCGCTGGCGNNCTTCTTGGACGCCCACCGCATTGCTGATTCATTCGCAGGGTTGCCGCCTAGGTCGACGCGAGATCCAAAGGCCCACGGACGCAGCTGTCGCAATACCAGATTGGCGGCCCGGACCCCTGTCCGCGCTCACGCACGTCGCCTCCGGACAACCCCGAGTAGGCAAAGTGCTCCAGCTCAGCAGAGCATCGGGCGCATCTCGCGTGCCCGCCAGCCCATTGGTACACAAAGGGCTGACCGCCGACAAATACCGTCTGCTGGGGCCACGGACGAAAGTCGGCCGCGGGCACCACGCGATGTGTCGTGTTCTCGGGATATCACCGAGGGCGACGCTGACGTCATGAATCTCCGCGACCTCAAGCTGGTCGGTCGCTGCGTCGCCGCGGATCGCCAATACGATGAGCGTGGAACCGCCGACACGGCCAGGAACGGGCGTTTGGAAGTACTTCAACGGCATAGCAATCGAGCTCAGTATCGAGCTTAGCGGCGGCAAATAGCCACGGTCGCTGGGTGAGCGACAGTAGTTCGCGAAGTGGCGCGGCCGGCTCCTGACAGCCACCACGCTGTCCCGGGACGGTGGTCTTGCTCGGAGTGGTCCGGCCTTCGAGCTAGCGCAGATACGACTCGATGACCGGAGCAACGCGTGACACCAGTTCCTCATTGCTCGCGATGCGACCGCGTCAGCTCTTACCACGTGGCGAAGCATCGCGATGCCGATCAGTTGCGCAGCGACAAGCGACCCGCGGAGCTGCCTGTCGGGGTGATCGATGAGCGGGCTCAAGGATGAAAGCCTTGCCTGACCCAGGAACTCCCTCGGCTGTCCCAACACCGTGCGCGATGGATGGATCCGGTTCGCCTGCGAGGTCTCCTCTCGGCATGACCAGTTAGGGTCAATCGCCGGGCGATCAGGTGACAAAGGACTGTGGTCGCGAGATGGCCTGGCCTGGTTTCCTTGACCTACGGGTCAGTAATTACGGAGATTCGTGCCATGCAAGTGATCAGCCTTGACGAGAAACTTGGCCAACATTCTGTCCGCCTTCGGAACATCCTGCTTGCAACCGACGGATCCCCGGCTGCCCACCTGGCGCTCGGTGCTGCCGCGGACCTGGCGAGGCGGTCCGGGGCGTCACTTCACCTGGTCACGGCGTACGAGTTCGCTCCAGCCAGCGTGCTGGCGTATGCGCCCTATATCGGTCCGAACAGCGCATGGGATTCGTTCGAAGCTGACGCCCGAAGGTTGCTCGACGACGAGCAGGATCGCGTGGTGGCGCTCGGCGCGACCGTAGGGAGCCTTCACGTCGCACGCGAACCGGCCTTCACCGCCGTGATGGACGTGGCGGAGATGGTCGAGGCCGATCTCGTCGTTCTCGGAAGCCGCGAGCTCAACGGCCTGAAGCGTCTCGTGGTTGGAAGCGTCTCGGAGCATGTCGTGCACTCCGTGCATCGCCCCGTGCTGATCGTGAGGGGGGGTGAAGGTTCCTGGCCGCCGGCGCGGGTGATCGTCGGCTTCGATAACACCAGGGGCGCCAAATGCGCGGCGCGGTTCGCCGCCACGATCACGCACCTCTACAAGGATCTCCCCATCGAATTGGTTGAAGCCGACGCAGAGCTGTCGGTGGCCGCGGACCGTTTTCTTGGTCGCGACGATGAAAATATCGAGTCCGAGCACCTGCTCGAGTTCGCCAGGAGCCTGGACCCGATCGCCGGCCGGGTCGTCGAGACGGCCGTCGTGGTCGGTGATCCGGCCGACGCTCTGAATGCGACCGAAAGCCAGCGACCCGACACGAAGCTCATCGTCGTGGGCAGTCGCGATCTCGGCACAGTGCGACGCTTCTTGCTCAGCAGCGTGTCGACCAAGCTCCTCCACTCAGGGCACACCGCGCTGCTGGTTGTGCCAGAGCACGCGACCCCAGCTAGTTGATCGTCGCGGCGGTCAGATGCCTCCGAGCTCTTTCGGCGGCGTGACATTGCGGTCGTCGAAGCCGTACGTCAGCGCGGGATCGACGTCGATGACACCGTCGACGCCAAGGGGGTCGGCCATCGGGCACTGACCGCGACGACTTGGATGCGCGCCCTCAGCGGGGTGTAAACGCGTCGACATCCCGCCCGACGCGGATTGCGTCGAGGAGTTCGCGGATGTCACCCGACTTGGATATGTACGCGGAAACGTCGGCGACAGTTCTGTCATGAGTGTCGCCGACCGACGCAGTGTGGCCAAACTCCTTGAGACATCACACTGGCTGGGGAGCGATGGTATTGAAGAACGGGAAAAGGTCGTCATCAAAGACCACGACGTACTCCGCCTGTCACCACGGACGGCGTACGTCACCACGCGCCTGGCGGTAGCCGATCCGACGATTGGACGGCGAGCGAGACACGTCCATGCCGAGCAAGGGTCTTTTCAACGTCTCGGGAACGGCCTCGCTGGGTGACCTTGTGCCCACTCAACCCGTATCGGATCCGCATTGCGGCTTCGCTGGCCAAGCGCGCAATTGGCGGAGCGCGCACCTCGCTAAGCTGGCGTGCCGCGATGTGTCCGCCCGGCGAATCGTGCGAGCCTCCGCCCGCGGAACCTCCTAGTTATTCAACGCTACCGAAGGCCTTGATCTCCTCAAGTTCTTGCGGCGACAGCTCGCGCGGTTGGTCGCCTTTTGCCACCTTCTCGGTCTGGACTTGCTGGCGGATACTCTCCACGATCTCTGGATTTGCCAGCGTGGTCACATCCCCAATATCGGTGAAGTTGGAGATCGACGCGATCACCCGCCGCATGATCTTGCCTGACCTGGTCTTGGGCATGTCGGGAACAATCCAGACATTATGCGGACGCGCGATCTTCCCGATCTCACGGTCGATCGCCTCGACAATCTTCTTCTTGATTTCGTCGCTCGGTTGCACACCCGGCTTCAGTGCCACATACATTTCCACCGCGCGACCGCGAAGCTCGTCAACAACCGGGACCGCCGCCGCTTCGGCGATCTCATCAACCGTAAGGCACGCCGACTCCAACTCCTTGGTCCCCAATCGGTGCCCGGCTACGTTGATCACGTCGTCGACACGACCAAGGATTCGTATGTAGCCATCCGCTGCCTGGACGGCGCCGTCACCCGCGAGGTACGGCCAGTCGCGCCAGTCCTTGCTCTCCGGATCCCGGCAGTACTTCTTGTAGTACGTATCCACGAACCGCTCGGGTTGACCCCAGATCGTCTGAAAGATGCCCGGCCACGGGTTGCGGATGCAGATGTTGCCTGCGCGATTGCTCCCCGGCTCGACGACCTTGCGATCCTCGTCGTAGATCACGGGATAGATGCCGAGGACTCCGGGGCCGCAGCTGCCCGGTTTCATCTGGTCGAGTGCGGGAAGCGTGCTGCCCAGGAATCCGCCGTTCTCCGTCTGCCACCACGTGTCGACGATCACCGCTTCGCCTTTGCCCACGACCCGGTGATACCAGCGCCACACCTCCGGTTCGATGGGCTCGCCAACCGTCGTCATATGCTTGAAGTGGTAGTCGTACTTCGCTGGCTCATCCGGGCCGAACTTGCGCAGCATCCGGATGGTGGTGGGCGCCGTGTGGAAGATATTTACGCCAAGACGCTCCGCGATCCTCCAGGGTCGACCGGCATCCGGATAGAGCGGCACTCCCTCATACATCACGCTCGTCGTCCCGAGCGACAGCGGGCCGTACACGATGTAGGAGTGCCCGGTGATCCATCCGATGTCGGCAAAACACCAGTACGTATCTTCGGGATGGATGTCCTGATAGAACTTTGACGTACCAGCGACGTAGGCGAGGTAGCCACCCGTGCTGTGCACACAGCCCTTCGGACGTCCGGTGGTACCGCTGGTGTACATCATGAAAAGCGGCGCTTCGGCCGGCATCGACACCGGCTCGACCATCTTGCCCGTGTAGTCCTTCAACAGCTCATCGACGAAGAAGTCGCGGCCTTCGACCATGGGGGTCTTGGAGCTGTACTGACCGGGGTGGCGTCGCCACACCAGTACCTTGTCGACCTCGAGACCCTGCTCGCGAGCCACGGCGATGGCTTCATCGGCTTTGGCCTTATGGTCGATGAGTTCGCCGTTGCGGTAATACCCATCCATGGTCACCAGGATGGTGCTCCCGGAGTCGGCCATCCGGCCTCCGCAAGCTGTCCCACTGAACCCGCCGAACACCTGGTTGTGGATGACGCCGAGGCGGGCGCAGGCGAGCATCGAAACCGGGAGCTCCGGGACCATCGGCATATGAAAGGTAACGCGGTCACCGACCTCCACTCCGCCGAAACCGCGCAGGAGCGCAGCAAATTCGTTAACCCGTTCGTAGAGCTCCTGATAGGTGATCGCCTTGGTCTCCTCGGCTTCGGGCTCTGGGACCCAAATAAGAGCTGCCTTGTTGCGGGACTTCGCAAGGTGACGATCGACACAGTTGACGCTCGCGTTGAGCCGGCCACCGACGAACCACTTCCAAAACGGCGGATTGCTGGTGTCCAAAGTGGTGTGCCAGTACTTATCCCAGGTGAGGAGGTCCGCGTACTCTTTGAAGCACTCGGGGAAGTTCTCCTCGCGGAACCGCTCGCGGATGCTGGGGTCGCTGGCATTCGCCTGTCCGATGAACTTCGGTGGCGGGGCGAAGTAATCCTCCTCGCGCCAGTGCACCGCAATCTGAGCTTCAGTGACCTGCACTTCCACTGCCATTGGTCGACCTCCGACTTACCGCCTGACCCGCATCGCTCCATCCCAGGGTGAATGCCTCCACTCTAGCCCTCCGCCAGCAGCCGTGCAGAGACGGCGAACTCCCGAAGTTCAGCAGCCATCGTCGCCTGCGAGGTCAGTGCTCGGAGGTCGCCTCGCGCAAGAGAGTCTCGGCAAAGCCCGCGGATCAGGTGGAGCGCGTGGAGGGCTATGTAGGGCAGCGTCTCAAACGGCGCTTTCTCAGTCTCCACCCGCAGCCGGGCGAACTCGCATGCAAACTGCTCGTTAGGAGCGACGGCTTCCAGCTGCACGAGCCGAACCGACAACTCCCCGATGATGTATTGCTCGGTCACTGCCAACTCGCCCGGCTGTATGAGCGTCTCCGGCGGCCTGTTTCCGCTCGGTCGCCCCATCGTGCGCCGCTCCGCTGGGATGGTCAAGCTGGCCTTCAATCAGGCAGCGTCCCCGCCTCGTCGCCCCGGCGCTCCTCGTGCGTGGTAACGCTGTCATGGCGGGCTACTACAGCGATCCCGAAGGCCGCGAAGGCCTGCATGGAGACGGGTGGTTCCACACCGGCGACGCCGCTGTCGTACACCCCGAGGCTACATTGAAATCCGCGACCGCATCAAGGACGTGATCATCAGCGGGGGCGAGAACATAGGTCTCTTCGGGCGCACTGATGACAGGCGTGGTTGCTATCGCGTTCACCTGGGCACCCTGGGGGCCAGCGGCTCTTCGTCGCACTGCGGCTCGCGACCCCGAGCCCAGTGCATTGGGATGGGCTCGAGGGAGGGTCGTTGGACCCTGGACGCGATGCCGCCAGCTACAACACCCGCACGGGCTCGAATCGAGCAGTGAAGTGACGCAGGGTGAGCGGTTCCTCGACGATCCGATATCCGGGAAGGTCTCCCGCGTGCGTCGCCACCTCGCCGCACACCGCGATGACGTAGTCGATGTGGCTCTGAGTGTAGGTGCGCCGCGGGATCGCCAGTCGGACCAGGTCCATATCCGCGGGCCGCTCTGAGCCGTCAGGTTGCCGACCGAACATAACCGTACCAATTTCCCAGCTTCGGATCCCCCCCGTTTCGTACAGGGCAACAGCCAGGGCCTGACCGGGGTAGTGCAGTGGCTCGAGATGCGGCAACAATCCGCGCGCATCGATGTAGATCGCGTGCCCCCCGGGCGGCTGGACGATCGGGACACCGAGGCCAGTCAACGCCTCGCCGAGATACGCCGTCGACCGGATGCGGTAGCGCAGGTAGTCGTGCTGCACCACCTCGTGCAGACCCTGAGCGATCGCCTCCAGGTCACGACCAGCGAGACCACCATAGGTGGGGAAACCCTCAGTCAGGATGAGCAGGTTGCGACACTGCGCCGCGAGGCCGTCGTCGTTCATCGCGAGCCAGCCGCCGATGTTGGCGAGCCCATCTTTCTTGGCGCTCATGGTCATGCCGTCCACGAGCCCTGCCATCTCGCGCACGATGTCGCGCACCCGGTCGCGCTCCCAGCCTTTCGTGAGCGCCAGCATCGATTCGCGGATGCGGGCCAGGCGCTGTTCGTCGGCTCCGAATTGCAAGAAGATGAGCTGACCGATGACGGCGCGCAGCACGACGCGGCGGCTGATCAACCCGCCGCGTCGGAACGGGCCACCGAACGCGGCGATCGATGCCTTGGCGATGACCGTCTTGTCGAGGTCGAAGAAGGCGGCCTGCCTGGCCGCTCCGCCGGCGGTCGGTGCGCCGGGCGTTTCCGCGGGTGACTCAGTTGGAACCGCAGGCGTCGTTCCGGGGGACTCAGCCCGAACCGCAGGCGTCGCTCCGCGTGACTCAGCAGGAGCGGCAGGCGTCGTTCCGGGAGACTCAGCCCGAACCGCCGGCGTCGTTCCGGCGCTGTTGCCCGGCTCCACGGCGGCGCCTGTCACGTGCTCGGCGCAAGAAGCTGCCGGATCTCTTCGTCCTCGGTCTGGTTGCTCACGAGCAACATCAGCTCGTCGCCCACGTCGAGAACGGTGTCGGACCGGGGGACGACCACATGGGCGTCCCGGACGAGCGCCACAACGGCGGCCCCCCGTGGCAGCCCGAGATCGCCCACGGCGGACCCTCGGATCGATGATCCCTCGGCCAGGGTCATCTCGACGAGGCGAGTGTTGCCCCCTTCGAATTGCAGCAGGCGGACCAGCACTCCCACCGACACCGCCTCCTCGACGAGGCCGGCGAGCAGCTGCGGCGTCGAGACGGCGACGTCCACGCCCCAGCTCTCGTTGAACAGCCAGTGGTTCCGGGGGTGGTTGACCCGGGCGATCACCCTGGGGACGGCGAATTCCTGTTTGGAGAGGAGGGAGATGACGAGATTGTCCTCGTCGTCGCCGGTCGCGGCGACCATCACGTCGACCTCCGCCATTCCGGCCGCCTTCAGCGAGGAGACCTCGCAGGCGTCGGCGACAATCCAGCGAACGTCGACGTGCGGCTGGAAGCGCGCAACCTGCTCGGGGTCGACCTCGAGGATGAAGACGTCGTGGCCGTGCTCCTTGAGGTCCGCGGCAACGGCCATGCCGACGCTGCCGCCGCCTGCGACGGCAACCTTCATCAGTGCGCCTTGGTGGCAACAACGGCCACCTCGAGGGGAGCCGGCGTGGCCAGCATCGCCTCGAGCGCGGGCAGGTCGTCCTTCGTCACCACGAGATGGAGGAGGTCGCCGTCCTGGCCGACCAGACCAGTGGTGTCGAGGCGTGGCACACCGGCGCGGGTGACCGCGACCAGGCGGCTCTTGCCCCCCGATTCGAGGCTCGAAAGCTTCTGGCCGGCGAGATGTTCGGGGAGCACGCGGTCCATCAGGAGGAGGGTCCCGGTGGCATCGCGCCAGTGCGGGGTGAACTCGTCGGGCAGCAACCAGCTGCGCACCTGGTCGACCGTCCATGTGACCGTTGCCACCGTCGGGATGCCGAGACGCTGGTACACCTGGGCTCGCTGCGGGTCATAGATTCGCGCCACCACCCGTTCGACACCAAACGTCTCGCGCGCAATCCGCGCGCTGAGGATGTTGGAGTTGTCCCCGGAGGTCACGGCTGCAACGGCATCGGCCTCCTCGATCTTGGCGTCGTGGAGCGCGGTTCGATCAAATCCAGAACCCTCGACGACGATGCCTTTGAAGTCCGGGGGCAATCGACGAAATGCCTTGCGGTTGCGATCGATGATGGCGACCGAGTGTCCCTCGGCTTCCAGGTTGCGAGCGAGCCCGGATCCGACCCGCCCACACCCGACGATGACGATGTGCATCGCTCCATTCAAGCAGGTCGCTCCGGCGGCGGGCGATGCTGCCGCCAAGATCGGCATGGGGCATACTGCGGCCGTGGAAGCGCCAGAGAAGGTGCCGATGGCGTCATCGCGCCCACTTGGTCCCGATGCACCCGGTGTCTCCGGAGCCGGCACCTACCCCGAGTCCTGGGCGTACCGGCTCAAGAACCGGGTCCTCGGTCCGCCGATGGTCTCCGAGCAATTGACCCAGGAGCGGTTGTCGACTCCCGTGGCAATCGGCGTGCTTGCGCCGGACATGATCTCGTCGTCCGCCTACGGCACCGAGGAAATGCTCGTCGTGATGGTGCCGATCATCGGTCTGGCCGCGTTCTCGATGGTCATACCGATCACCCTGGCAATCCTCGCGGTGATGGTCTTCGTATTGGTCTCGTACAGCCAGGTCATCGGCGTCTACACCAAGAGCGGCGGCTCGTACGTGGTGGCGCGCGACAACTTCGGACCGAACGTCGCGCAGGTGGCAGCGGTCGCATTGCTCATCGACTACACGGTCACGGTCGCCGTGCAGACGTCGGCGGGGACCGCGGCACTGTCGTCGGTATTTCCCGCGCTGAGCCCGACGCCGATCACCATCGGAATCACCGTCGCGGTCACGCTGCTCATGCTGTTCGGGAATCTGCGCGGCATCCGAGAGGCCGGCTCCATCTTCGCCATCCCGACGTACTTCTATGTGGTGTCGCTGTCGCTCGTGGTGATCACCGGGCTGGTCAAAGGTGCACTCGGCGGGCTGCAAGCGCACGCGCTCCCGAGCGCCGCGGCGCTCGGTTATCCAATCGGCAATCAGCGCGGATTCCTCATGGGACTGGGGATCTTCTACTGCCTACGAGCCTTTGCAAACGGCGGATCATCGCTCACCGGGTTGGAGGCAGTCTCCAATGGCATCTCCAGCTTCCGCAAACCCGAAGCGCGAAACGGACGCATCGCGCTCGTGATCATGTGCGGCATCCTCGGATTTCTTGTCCTGGGGACGTCGTTGCTGGCGCACTGGACCCACGCCGTTCCGTATGCCAGCGGCAGCCCGACGGTGGTCTCGCAGGAGGTGCGCTACGTCCTCGGCAAGACGTGGGTCGGCACCGTGCTCTTCTTTCTCGTACAGGCGGCGACGGTGCTGATCCTCTTCACCGGTGGCAACACCAGCTTCAACGGGTTTCCCTACCTGGCGAGCTTCGTCGCCGGCGATTCTTTCCTGCCGCGCCAGCTGACCAGACGCGGCCACAGGCTTGCATTCTCGAACGGCATCTTCGTGCTCGCCGCGGTGGCGATCGTGCTGATTATCGTGTTCAAGGCGAACCTCAACTCGCTGGTCGGTCTCTACGCCATCGGCGTGTTCACCGG
>PKWB01000151.1 GCA_003131685.1 Candidatus Dormiibacterota bacterium | reverse complement strand
ACCGCCACCGGTCTCTACTGGGTGCTGTTCGTGTCGCATGCCGGAGGTGCCTGGGTCAACTCGGCCGTCGGAGCTTCCAACCTGACCGTCACCAACGGAGACGACATCGGCTTTCGCTACGACTCCCAGTCGGGTGCCGACCCAACGCCTCCGTCGCCGGCGGGCACCTGCCCCGTGGTGACNNGCTGCGGTCAGCTCGCTTGCAGCGAGATCGAGCGGCCGTCCGCCGGCGCGGACGCCCGCGCCAGCGTCCGGCTCCACCCCCTCGCCGCGGACAGCATCCGCTTCAGCAGGTGCCACTGCGACGCCGCACCCATCCACCGCGACCCCCTCGACGGCAGCGACCGCCGGGGTCCTCGGGATCGCGACCCCCGGCCCCACCGCGGCGCCGGTGGCATCGGTGCGCTCGACGGTTGCCCAGCCGGGGATCAACGTCGGGATCCTGCTCGCCGCGATCGGCGCCGGGGCGCTGATCGGCGTGCTCGGCATCAGCGTTCTTCGACGCCGCCGCGAGTGAATCCGCGCGCGCTCGCCGCCTGGTCGGTATCGGGCATCACCATCGCGCTCGCCACCGGGAATCCCGTCTATCGGGTGCTCGTCCTGTTGTGCGCGCTCAACCTTCTCGTCGCGCTGCGCCGCCCGGATGCCTCACTCCGTGGCCTGGGCGTCGCGCTTCTGGTCGCAGGGTTGATCGCCACTGCGGTCACCACGCTCGCAAGCCACACCGGCGACCACGCGTTTCTGGTGCTCCCGTCTTCGATCCCGGTGCTCGGGGGCCCGTTGACGGTCGAGGCGGCGTTCTTCGGAGCATCGACCGGGGTTGGTATCGCCGCAGCGGTGCTGGCGGCGGCACCGCTTTCTCTGGTGCTGATGCCGAACTCGCTGGTTGACGCGCTTCCGAGCGCACTGGCGCGCACCGGTGCGGCGATCGGGACCGCGCTCAACATGATCCCGGGAATCGCGCGCAGCGCGACCGAGATCCGCGACGCGCAGCGGATGCGCGGGTGGCGTCCCCGCCGCGTCCGTGAGTGGCCCGATCTCGCCGTGCCCGTGGTGCTGACCGCGCTCGAGGGTTCGATCACGCTGGCCGAAGCGATGGAGGCGCGTGGCTACGGCTCAGGAGCGCGAACCCATTACGGCGCCGTCGCCTGGGCGTGGTCTGACATCGCGGTATGTGTGGTTGCGCCGGCTGCCGCGATCGCGTTCGTGGCGCTCCGCCTCGCGGACGTCATCGGTGACTGGTATCCATTCCCCACCATCTCGGTGCCGCCGGTCAATGGGTTCGGTGTCGCGTGCTGCCTCGCCCTCGCACTCCCGGCACTGGTGTGGCGGCGATGAACGACATCACCGTCGCCTCGCTCGAACACTTCATGTATCGGTATCCGGCGGGGGGCACCAACGCCCTCGATGTCGCCCACCTGCGCATCCATGAGGGTCTGACCCTGGTGACCGGCGCGTCGGGCTCGGGGAAGTCGTCGCTCCTTCGCGTCTTCAATGGCCTGGTGCCGCATTTCCATGGCGGCACCGTCGGCGGACGGGCCGAAGTGTTGGATCACGACGTCATCACCACCGCCACGCGCGTCCTGGCTGCCCAGGTCGGATTCGTGTTTCAGGACCCCGAGCTGCAATCGGTGTATCCCACCGTCGAACGTGACATCGCGTTCGGGCTCGAGAACATCGCCATGGCGCCGGCAACGATGACGCAGCGCGTCGGTGAGGCCCTGGACGAGGCCGGGATCGCGCATCTCCGCAGCCGGGCGGTGGCCACGCTCTCCGGGGGCGAGCGCCAGCGTCTCGCGCTCGCCGGCGTGCTTGCGATGCGTCCGCGAATGCTCGTGCTCGATGAGCCGCTCTCACAGCTCGACGAGGATGGCGCGTACTCAGTGGTTTCGATTCTCGGAACGCTCGCCAGGGCCGGAATCGCGGTCGTGGTGGCCGAGCACCGGCTCGAGCTGCTGGCTTCGCTCGACGGGCGAACCATCGCAGTCGAAGCGGGCCGGGTCGCGGACGGTGCGGCAGCGGGTCGACGGCGTCTGGGCAACGCGCCGATCATCGCCGGCGCCCAGCGCAGCATCGCAGCGACCATGGCCTGGGAGTTGGACGACGTCGCGACCGGCCCGGCGCGCATCCCCGTCGTCGAAGGCGTCTCTCTTGCAGGACACTCGGGTGAGGTGATCGCCCTGGTCGGACCCAACGGGGGCGGGAAGACGACCCTGCTACGGACGATCGCAGGGCTTCTTCGGCCGCTTGCCGGGCGGGTGGATCGGGCGCCGGGACGAGTTGCCTTCCTCCCGCAAAACCCGATGGCGCTGCTGCACCGCGCCAGCGTTGCGGCCGAGGTCGCCTGGACGGTGCGCGGCGATGCACCGAGCACCGATGCGACGTTGCTCATCGACGAGCTGGGGCTCACCCACCTCGCCGCACGGGATCCACGCGACCTCAGCACCGGCGAACGTCAGCGTGCTGCGATCGCCGCCGTCCTTGCCGGTGCTCCGCGGATCGCGCTCCTTGACGAGCCGACCCGTGGCATGGACGACGCGGCCCGAAACGCACTCTGCTGTGCGGTCGCTCGCATGCGCGCCGCAGGTGGCTCGATTGTTATTGCCACACACGACAAGAACCTGGTGGCGGCGCTCGCCGATCGCACGATCGCTGTCGGCGCCGGCAGTGCGCGAGAGCTGGCCCCGGTGGCCGTCGCATGAGGGTCGGGGCGATCTCCGTTGCCGGGTTGGCCCTGTTTCTCTGGCCGTTCGTGGCGTCGGACACGCCACCGGCGGCCACGTCGGTGGCGCTGAGCCTGGGCGTCGTCGCGGTGCTGATCTTCGTCGAGGCCGCGACCCGACGCCTCGACGCACGTCGTTTCGCGCTCCTGGCCGCGATCGCCGCCATCGACGCCGCGCTGCGGCTCGTCCTGGTCACCGGGCTGGGCGGATTCAGCCCGGTGTTCTTTCTGATCCTGGCCGCGGGATACGTGTACGGACCGTCGTACGGCTTCCTCGCCGGCTCGGTGGCTCTGCTCGCATCCGCGGTCGCCACCGGGGGCATCGGGCCCTGGCTCCCCTACGAGATGGTGGGATGCGGGTTCGTCGGACTGGTCGCGGGTCTGGCGGGTCTGCGGCGCTCCGGCCCGGTCACCTGGCGTGACGTCGCGGTGCTCGCCGTTGTCGGTGTGGTGACGGGCTTCGCCTACGGCGCGCTGCTCGACGTGTGGGACTGGACCACCTTCTACCGCGGGACCCCGGGGTTCGGATGGCAACCGGGCCTCTCGCCCGGAGTCGCGCTCGCACGGTTCGGCCGGTTCTACGTCACCACGTCGCTGGTGTACGACAGCTTCCGAGCGTTGGGCAACGCCCTTGCGGTAATCGTCCTCGGGGCGCCGGTGCTGGCCGGCCTGCTCCGGATGCGATCACGCTTCAGCGTGCTCGTGCTCGACCGTCCTCCGCAGCCCACTGCGGCGCTGGCCGCATCGATCAGCCGGAAGTGAGTGAGAGCACCGCGAAGACGACGGCGACGATGGCTCCGATAACCAGTGGGAGCTTCGAGAGCGGCCATGGAGTGCGACGGCTGACGGCGAACGTCACCCCGAGGGTCACCGCCATGCCGGCTCCGTAGAGATAGTGGAGCTCGTGCGCCGGCCGGTACCCCATGAGGTACAGCGAGCCGCCGAGGACGACCTGGAGCGCGACCGCCAGCAGCAGCAAGCGCAGGTAGATCTTGAGAGCGAAGCCGACGAGTGGCGTCACCAGTGATATGAGTCCGACGAGCGCCCCTATCACCGCCGCAACCACCAGCACGAACCCGAACTTCTGATGCAGGGTCACCCAGTCGATCGAGGCGATCATCAATCCGGCCAGTACTGCTCTTCGCGGATCGCCTTGTTGTCGAATCCGGCGCGGCGCATGATCGCACGGGCTCCGCTGATCATCCCGGGATGACCGCACAGGAAGATCCCGCCGTACCCGGGGCGCATGCCCGCGGCGTCGGCGTATTTGCGCACGACGTCCTCAACCCGTCCCAACTCTCCGCGCCAGTCGGGATCCTCCCAGGGGCGGCTGACCGTGGGGACATAGGTGAGCCAATCGAACTCCTGCGCCAGGTCCACGAGCTCGTCAGCATAGCCGAGCTCCGCTGACCGCGCCGCTCCCTGGATGGTGATCACGGGGACCGGCGTCCACTCCCCCGACCTGGCTCGTATCGCGAGTGTGCGGAGCAGGCTCACGAAGGGCGCGACCCCGGTGACCGTGGCGACGAAGAGGTGCGGCTCCTCGACGAGTGGGGCGTCGCGAAGAAAGAGGCCTTTGGTACGCCGGCGAACAATCACCTCGCCACCGACCCCGAGCGCGAACAGCGGATCGGAGAGCTCACCCTCCGGCACCCGCTCGATGAAGAGCTCGATCTCATTTTCGAGCGGCGACGAGCAGATCGAATAAGGGCGTTCGATCACCCGGCCGTTCGACTGCAGACCGATGGTGACGTACTGGCCGGGACGGTACGGCAGCTCGATCTCGGTACGGATCCGAATGATCCAGAGGTCTGGTGCAGGGTCGCGTCGTGACGTCACTGTCGCGGACGCGTATTTTTCCGGATCCATCATGAGCGCGTTGAGAGTGTAGGGGGAAGCAGTGCGCGCGCTTCTTTTCCCGAAACAGTGGAGACTGTCGAAGATGTACGGACCACTCGCGCTCGTCGGCGGCGACGAATTCCACCCGGGCAACGAACACCAGGACGAGATTCTTCGAGACGCGTGTGGCGGGCGACCGGCGTACGTGGTCGCGACCGCGGCACAGGACTTTGCGTCGGGAGCTGTTGACGCGGCTCGTCACTGGTTCGCCGGATTGGGGCTCGATGTGCACGAGCTGCGCATCCGGACCAAGGAGGATGCGTGCGCGCCCGAGGTCGTGGCCGCCGCCGCCGGTGCCGGCCTGGTCTACATCGCAGGCGGCGACCCCGGGTGGGTGGTCGAGGTCCTGCGCGCCAGCCCCGTCTGGAAGGCGATCGCCGCCGCGTGGCGCTCCGGTGCGGCACTTGCCGGCTCGTCCGCGGGCGCGATGGCGCTCTGCGAGTGGTGCCTGGTCCAGACGAGCTGGCCGGGTGAGGTCGACGAGCGCTCGGTGGACGCCCTGGGCCTGGTCCCGGGATGCGCCATCCTCCCCCACTTCGACGTGCTCGGTGACGCCTGGATCCCGTGGGCTCAGGAGGGGCTCGTCCAGGAGGCCCAGGTGATCGGTATCGACGAGCGCACCGCCGCCGTCCTGCGCGACGGAAGCTGGGAAGTCGTCGGCCCGGGGGCGGTCACGATCCTGCAAGGACCGCTGCGCCGTCGTCACATCGAGGGCGAAAAGATCGACGAGATGTCGAATCCGGAACCTTAACCCTGCTCAGGCCGTAATCCGAACGTAACCCTGCGCCGTTTACATCTATGACAGGGTGGATAACCTCATCAGCGAAGGCATCACGAGAAACGACAGACGACAATGAGCTTCCAGAGCGCAATCACCGACATGGACGCGGCGAAAGCCCGCGCCGAAGACGAAAAAGCCCGCCGCAGGCTTCGCATCGAGCATATTCAGCGGCTCGAACGCGTCCTGGACAGCGTCGAGCACCACAACCTGCAGCGTGATCGCCAGGTACCACCGGATATGTGGCGGCAACTCGCAGAGCTCGAGGTCGTCCTTCCCGTCCCAGCTCCTCCGGCGCTGTGGCAGGCCCGCAACACCGCCCGCCTGCACGACGCCCTGCTGGACTGGGAAGCGGATCTGCTCGACAAGGTCGCACCGCACCGCGTCGCATACGACGACACGCACGACGACTGACCTCACCGCCTGACACGCGTCTGGCACACTCAGCGGACGTGACCACCGCTGAACGCATGGCGCTCGTCGAGCGCAACACCGCCGAGATCATCGGCGCGGACGAACTGCCGCCCCTGATGGACGCCGGCCTCGAGCTGCGCCACTACATCGGATTCGAGATCTCCGGCAAGGCGCACCTCGGCACCGGGATCATGAGCATGGCCAAGGTCCGCGACCTGACCGCCGCGGGCGTGCACTGCTCCGTCCTCCTCGCCGATTGGCACACCTGGATCAACGACAAGCTGGGTGGCGACCGCGAGCTGATCCGCCGGATTGCGACCGGGTACTTCACCGAGGCATTCCGCGCGTCGCTCCTGTGTGTCGACGCCGAACCCGGGTCCGTGGAGTTCGTGCTGGCGTCGGACCTGTACCGGGACGACACCGAGTACTGGGCGACGGTCATCGAGGTGAGCAAGAACACGACCCTGGCGCGGATGCAGCGCAGCATCAGCATTCTCGGCCGTCAGGAGCGCGAGAGCATCGACTTCGCCAAGCTCATCTACCCGGCGATGCAGGCGGCGGACATCTTCACCCTCGGCGTGCACATCGCCCACGCCGGCATGGACCAGCGCAAAGCGCACGTGATCGCTCGCGACGTCGCCATGCAGATGCGCATCCATGCCGTTCGCGGGATCGACGGCGCACCCATGAAGCCGGTCGCCCTGCACCATCCGCTCCTGCTCGGACTGCGCCGTCCTCCGGTCTGGCCGGTGCCACCCGAGTCAGCGCGTGACGTGTTCTCGGCGATGAAGATGAGCAAGAGCGATCCCGGCTCGGCCGTCTTCGTTCATGACAGTCCTGACGAGATCATGACCAAGATCCGCAAGGCGTTCTGCCCGCCCGGCGAGGTGACCTTCAACCCCATCCTCGACTGGATCGACAAGCTCGTCTTCAGGATCGCGGGTGGCCCTTTCGTGGTCGATCGATCGGAGGCCAACGGCGGACGGGTGGTGTTCGACACCAACGACGAGGTGGTCGCCGCCTACGTCGACGGCTCGCTCCACCCCATGGATGCCAAGGCGGGGCTGGCCGCGCGCCTCATCGACTTTCTCGAGCCCGCGCGGATCCATTTCGCCAAGCCCGCGATCCACGCGATGCTCGAGGAGATCGACGCGGCGCTCGCATAAGGTCAGCGCAGGCCGACGGCCTCCTGCACCCTCAACAGGGTCGCGTCGGCAACCAGGCGTACGCGCGCTGCGGACTCGGCCAGCGCGCGGCGCAGACCGTCGTCATCGGCGCGAAGCTCCACGTAGCGCGCCTGGATGGGTACCAGCGCGTCGATGACGGCATCGGCGACGGCGCCTTTGAGCTCGCTGTACCGCTTCCCCTCGAACTCCGCGAGCGCAGCGTCCGTACTGGTCCCGCGCAGGGCGGCGTAGATCTCGAGCAGGTTCGCCACCCCTGCACCGACCGGCTTGTGTACCGCGGGCTCGGTGTCGGTGGTCGCACGCGCGATCTTGCGGCGTATGACGTCGGGAGGATCGAGCAGCAGCACCGCATGACCGGGACGGTCCGCCGCGATGCTCTTGCTCATCTTCTCGTCCGGGGTGTCAAAACCCATCACACGGGCGCCGACGGTGCTGATCAGTGGAGTAGGAACGCGAACGATGTCACCACGCTGCGAGTTGAGGCGCTGGGCGAGATCCCGGCTCAGCTCGATGTGCTGCCGTTGATCCTCTCCGACCGGGACGAAGTCGGCGTCGTACAGAAGGATGTCCGCGGCCATGAGCACCGGGTACGTGAAGACGCCGGTGTTGACGCGCTCAGCGCCTTGCGCCTCGCTCCGCGCCTTGAACTGAGTCATCCGCTCGAGCCAGCCCATCGGTGTGAGCGTCTCGAGGATCCAGCACAGTTGCGAGTGAGCGGTGACGTGGGATTGCACGAAGATCTCGCACCGAGCCGGGTCGAGACCGCACGCGATGTACATCGCCGCCAACTCCAGTGTCAACGCGCGCAGACGCTCCGGATCGGGGTGACGCGTCAACGCGTGCAGGTCGACGATGCAGAAGTAGTTCTCGTAGCGATCCTGGTCGCGGGCCCAGTTCCGCAGGGCACCGAGATAGTTCCCGAGGTGCAGGCCGAAGTCCGGCTGGATGCCACTCAGGACACGGGGGCGTGAGGCAGCGGACGCGGACATCTCGGCCACAGCCTATCGTCAGGCGGTGTGTCGGCGCTGCCGGCGAGGCTTCGCAACTGCCTTCGGCGACCAGCATTCCGTGACGAATGCCGCGATCTCCGCGGTGAGTCGCTCCGGCCGGAACCGCAGCTCGAGGATGTTCGACGCCTCGACCAGGCGCGCATTGGGAAGCTCCCCGGTGAGCACGCCGGCGTCGGAGAATGGATGCACCGGGTCGATGTGATGGCCGATCACGAGCGCCGGCATGCTCATGTGGCGTCGCTGCGCGCTGTACGGAGCGATATGGCTGAAGAACAGGCCCTTGAGCACCGCGGCACTGGGAACCGGATCCTGACGCACCACGTCGAGCGCCACGTTCCCCCAGAAGGGCACGACCCGGCGCGGGATCCTGCGCAGGCCGGCGGCAACCGGGCGCAGCAGGCGCCCACCGACGTGCAGCCCGACGAGGAGCGGACCGAACGCGATCACCGAGGCGACCATGGCGTTCTCGAGCACCGGCATCTCGATGATCATGCCGCGCACTCGCAGTGGCGCCTTGCGGGCGATCTCGAGCGTCACGTTGGCGCCGAGCGACGTCCCGGCGACCACCGCTTCGTCGATGTCGAGATGGTCCAGCAGGGCGATCGCGTCGGCCGCGAACGACTCGATCGAATATTCCGACATGGCGGCGGGGCGGTCGGAACGGCCGTGTCCCAGCGGGTCGAGGGTCAGCACATGCGCGCCGCCCGCCGCGAGCGCGGTGGCGAGATGTTCCTGCATCAGCGCCGGAACCAGCAGGCCCGGCATGAGGAGCACCCATCGCTTGCCCTCGCCGAATTCCGTGTACGCGAGGCGGTGACCCCGAGCCTCGAATGACGAGGCGGCGACCGCCGGCTGGTGACCAGTGGACATCGCGCGAACTATGCCCCAAAAATGGAGCGAGCGCCGCTACTCGTTCTCGTACTTGAAGGAGACGTTGAGACGGGTGCGAAAGCGCGCGACCTTGCCGTTCTCGACGGTCATGTCGAGCTTGACGACCTCGGCAATACGGAGATCGCGCAGCGACGACGACGCGGTCTCGATTGCGAGCTGCGCCGCCTTCTCCCAGGACTCGGCGCTGGTGCCGACCAGCTCGGTGACGCGGTAGACGCTCTCAGCCATGGGCACACTCCTGGACGGTGGGTGAACGGATGGCCATTCTGACCACACCGGGCGGGACCCGGTGGCCGGGTACATCTGGCCTAGAGTCTTGACCCATGCGAACGCTCACCCGAACCGCCGGTCGCTTTCTTCTCGCCGGAATCTTCGTGTACTCCGGCTACGGCATGATCAAGAGCGCCGAGCGCTACGCGAAATTGGCGTCCGGTGCGCTGCCGATGCTCCCGGAGGACCCGATGATCGCCAGGGTTCAGGGAGCGGCCATGCTCGGCGCGGGTTCGACGTTCGCGCTCGGGATCCTCCCGAAGACCTCGGCTCGGATCCTCGCGCTCACCCTGATCCCCAACACGATCGTCGGTCACCCCTTCTGGAAGGCGGACAAGCCTGAGGACAGGCGACCCCAGCTGGTGCACTTCCTGAAGAACGTGGGACTGGCCGGCGGGCTCCTCTACGCGAGCGCGGACAAGCGCACGCAGCGCGATTCCGAGGACTGAGTCAGATCGGTCCGGCGGCCTCGAGACTGGCGAGGTAGGAACGCAATCCCTCCTGCCATTCGGGCAGCGGTAGCTCGCCGAGCTCGCGCCATGCGCGGTTGTCGAGCACCGAGTACGCCGGGCGCGCTGCCGGAAGCGGGTACTCGGCCGTGGTGATCGGGACAACCTCGGCCGGAAGCCCGCGCGCGCTGATGATCGCGACCGCGAAGTCGTACCAGGTGGTGACGCCGCTGTTGGTGAGGTGGTAGGTCCCCGGAGGCCCGACCTCAAGGAGCCGAAGCAGCGCCGGTGCGAGGTGTCCCGTCCAGGTCGGCGCTCCGTGCTGGTCCGCAACAACCTGGATCTCGGGACGCTCGGCGGCAAGGCGGAGCATGGTGAGCACGAAATTGGGACCCTGGCGGCCGTAGAGCCAGCTGGTGCGCACGATCAGGTGATCCGGGCAGCGCTCCCTGACGGCAACCTCGCCGTGCCATTTGGTCCGTCCGTAGGCTGATCGCGGCGACGCAGCCGCATCCTCGAGAATCGGCGCAGTCGCGGTGCCGTCGAACACGTAGTCGGTGCTGACATGGCAGCAACGAATGCCCGCGGACGCACACGCTGCCGCCACCAGACCGGCGCCGGTGGCGTTGACGGCCTCCGCGTCCGCCTCGTGCTCCTCGGCGGCGTCGACCTGCGTCCACGCCGCTCCGTTGATGACTGCATGAGGCCGCACCTCGGCGATGGCGCGCTCGACGGCGGCGCCGTCGGTGATGTCGCACTCCCACTGCGTCCGGCCGACCATCTCGAGGCCCTGTCGCATGCCCTCATCGAGGAGGTCCCCACCAAGTTGCCCGGGAGTGCCGAGCACCAGGTATCTCAGAGCTCGACTCGCGAGTGATCGCCGAGCATCAGACGCAGGGCCGTCGGCCGCGCCGGCGATTTGCAGACCTCGCACTCCTTGCCGATCAACGACCCGTCGATCTTTCCGACGACGTCGTGAATGCGCGTGCCCTCGAGGACGATGCTGTTCTCGATCTCCGCGTTGCGCACGACGCAGTCGAAGTAGATCGATGTGAACGGCCCGATGTAGGCGTTGTCGACGACGGTCCCGCTGCCGATGATCGCCGGGCCGCGGACCACGCAATTGCGCAGTGTCGCACCCTCCTCCACCACCACCTTGCCGTGGAGGCGAACATCCTCATTGATGGTGCCGTCGCAGCGGGCCTCGAGGGTGTCGAGGATCATGCGGTTCGCCTCGAGGATGTCATCGAGACGGCCGGTGTCCTTCCACCATCCCTCGATGATGTGCGGCATCACGCGCTTGCCGGTGTCGATCATCCGCTGGATGGCATCGGTGATCTCCAGCTCTCCACGGGCACTCGGCTCGATGGCGTCGATGGCTTCGAAGATCAGTGGTGAGAAGAGGTAGACCCCGACCAGTGCCAGGTCGGATCTCGGGACCGACGGCTTCTCGACGAGCGAGATCACCCGGCCGTCCTCGAGCTCGGCGACACCGAAGCGCTGCGGCTCCGGGACCCGGGCCAGCAGGATCATGGTGTCCGCCTCGGAACGCGTGAACTCGTCGACGAGCGTCCCGATCCCCTGGGCGATCAGGTTGTCGCCGAGGTACATGACGAAGCTGTCCCCGGCGAGGAAGTCGCGCGCGATACCGACGGCGTGTGCGAGCCCGAGCGGCGCGTCCTGCGGGATGAAGGTGACGTTGGCGTCGAACTTCGAGCCGTCGCCGACCGCGGCACGCACTTCGTCGGCGGTGTCACCGACGATGATCCCGATGTCGTGGATGCCGGCCTGGGTCAGCGCATCGATTGCGTAGAACAGAATCGGCCGGTTCGCGACCGGGATGAGTTGCTTCGCGCCGGTGTGGGTGATCGGCCGAAGCCGCGTCCCCTTGCCGCCACTGAGGATGAGCCCCTTCACCGGGAGCCCGGTGCTCGCATAGCCGCAGGGTACCAGCCGGTCACCGGGTCAGCCCATCCGGAAACGGACCGGCAACGACGTCGGATGCGCCTGTTCCGGCGGTGGTGACGCTGCAACGGCCCGCAAAGATTGATCTGATGAACGGCCTGAACGCCTCAAATGCCCCTACGCTCTGACCCGGCGACGCTCCGAGAGGGGGGCGCCGCTCCTACCCCTTGTAGGATGCGCCGATGGGTCGACATCTCATCACGAGTGCCTTGCCGTACATCAACGGCGTCAAGCACCTCGGCAATCTCGTGGGTTCCATGCTCCCCGCGGACGTGTACGCGCGCCACATGCGCCTTCGTGGACATGAGGTCCTCTTCATCTGCGCAACCGATGAGCACGGCACACCGGCCGAGCTGGCCGCCGCCGCCGCAGGCCTCAGCGTCGCCGACTACTGCGCGGAGCAGCACGAGATCCAGGCCGACCTCTCGCGGCGCTTCGGGTTGTCGTTCGACCATTTCGGACGCAGCTCGTCGGCGCAGAACGCCGAGCTCACCAGGCATTTCGCCGAACAGCTCCGCGCCAACGGCATGGTTGACGAGCGGGTCACCGACCAGGTCTATTCGCTCGACGACGAGCGTTTCCTCCCGGATCGCTACATCATCGGGACCTGCCCGCACTGCGACTACGAGCGCGCCAACGGTGATCAGTGCGAGAACTGCGCCCGGCTGCTCGAACCGTCGGACCTGATCAACCCGCGGTCGGCGATCTCCGGCAGCACCCGGCTGGAGGTGCGCGCAACGCGTCACCTCTTCATCCGCCAGTCGCTGATGGCCGACCGGGTTCGCGAGTGGATCGACTCGCACACCGACTGGCCGATCCTGGTCACCTCGATCGCGAAGAACTGGCTCAATGTCGGACTCGAGGATCGGAGCATCACCCGCGACCTCAAGTGGGGCATCCCGGTGGGATGGCCCGGATTCGAGGGCAAGGTGTTCTACGTCTGGTTCGACGCGCCCATCGAGTACATCGGCGCGACCAAGGAGTGGGCCGATCTCGAACCCGATGCTCGGGACTGGCGCTCATGGTGGTTCAACGCCACCGATGTGCGCTACACGCAGTTCCTCGGCAAGGACAACATCCCCTTTCACACCATCAACTTCCCGATCACGATCATGGGTTCTGCTGAGCCGTGGAAGCTCGTCGACTACGTCAAGGGATTCAACTACCTCACGTACTACGGTGGGAAGTTCTCGACGAGCCAGCATCGCGGTGTCTTCATGGACGCGGCGATCGACCTGCTGCCTGCCGACTACTGGCGGTATGCATTGCTCGCCTCCGCCCCGGAGTCGGACGACACCGAATTCACGTGGGAGAGCTTCGCGCTCACCGTCAACAAGGACCTGGCCGGCATCTTCGGCAACTTCGTGCAGCGCACTCTCAAGCTGACCGAGAAACTGTTCGGCATGACCGTCCCCGCGGGCGGCGACCCCGGCCCTGAGGAGGCGGAACTCGCTGCGTCGCTCGACGCCGCCGTTGCAACCTTTGCACACGAGATGGATGCGATGCGCTTCCGGCCGGCTGCGTTTGCATTGCGGAGCCTCTGGACGCTGGGGAATCAGTATCTCGACCGTTGCGCACCGTGGCACGAGACCGATACGGCTCGGGTCGCCTGCACCTTGCGTACCGCGATCAACGTCGCGCGAATCGAGGCCATCGTGTCGGCGCCCTTCGTCCCCTTCGGCTGCGACCGTCTGGCCGCCTCACTCGGCCTCACCGACGCAGAGCGCTCATGGCCTGGTCCCGCGAGCGAGGAGTTGCGGACGCTCGGCCCCGGCCGCAGCCTGGAGATCGGCGAGCCGCTGTTCCCAAGAATCGGTGACCGGAGCACGCTCGCCGCATGGGTTGCCGAGATGGAGCAGCGCTTCGGCGGACCCTCGTGACATTTGGTCCGTCTGACGCGTTAGTCACCTTTTCGACAGGTCCGCGAGGTACGCTGGTGGGTACCGATGAGTGCCGATTTTCCGGAGCCACCGCCTCCGCCTCCGCCCCTTGAGCCACCGGCCAGGCGAAGCACCCGGTTGCGCGTGGTCGGGATCGGACTCGCCATTGCCGTGCTGGGCGCGACTGCGGGGTTGATCGTGACCCGTGCGGCGTCGCCCACCGCGGCGAATGCGACGGCCGCGGCAAGCAAGCCGACCCCGTCACCATCCACCCACCGGCCCTCCGCCGGCCCACGCGGTGGCTTCGGCGCCGGGTGCGACGGGCTGTTCGCGGGCGCCGGATTGGGTGTCCCCTCCTTCTTCGGTGGAGGGTTCTGCGGCGGTGAGACCGGCACGGTCACCCAGATCAGTGGCTCGACGCTGACACTTCGCACCCTTGCCGGGACCGTGAAGGTCACCACCGGCTCCTCGACCACGTACAGCCGTGAGGAGCAGCCGGTGAAGTTCAGCGCGGTGAAGGTCGGCGATGTTGTCGCCGTCCGTGGCAAGCGAACCGGAACGTCACCGACGGCGACCTCACCGGTTGCCGCGACCGAGATCACGATCGAAGTGCCGAGCATCAGCGGGCGTGTGCAGTCCGTGAGCGGCGATACCGTCACGCTGGTCACCGGCAACGGCCAACTCGAGTACGTGACCCTGTCGAGTTCGACCGCGTATCACGGCCTCAAGGGCGCGTCGGCTGCATCGAGCTCGATCAAGGCCGGCGTGTACATCGTCGCGCAGGGAACGCAGGTGTCTCTGACCACGTTCAACGCGGATGACGTCCAGGTTCTCGGGACCCTGAGCCTGACACCGCATGGCTTTCCGGGCCACTCCGGTAGCGCGCCGATGCCGGCTCAGCCAAACGGCGCGGCCAAGTCCGTCTGAGCGGGAGTCGCCGCCGGTGCGTGGATAACGGAGCGGGCGCGGTGGTTCCGCCAATGTCCATCGACTGAACCTCCGGCACGCGGCTCTTCGCGTCGGATCCGGCATGCGCGTGGCGCGGTCATGGCGACCGCTGGCGCATCGACCGCGCACGCCGGCGCAGCTCGCGACGCTGTTCCGCCTGTGCCCTCAAGTCACGCGCGTTGTCCAGGCGTTCCTGCTCGCGTTCGAGCTTGCGCTTGGACTCGAGGCGCGCCAGGACGCTGGGATCGCCGGCCGCCGCGGCGCGGACCGCGCAGCCCGGTTCCTGCTCGTGCTTGCAGTTCCGGAAGCGGCAGTGCGCAGCAACCTCGGTGAGGTCGCCGAACACCTCGTCGATACCCGCTGCTGCGTCCCAGAGGCCGAGCTCGCGGGTGCCCGGGGTATCGATGATCAACCCGCCACCGGGAAGCTCGATCAGCTCGCGGTGTGTGGTGGTGTGACGGCCCTTGCCGTCGGCACGCACTTCGCCGGTGGCCAGAGCCTCGTTGCCCGACAAGCGGTTCACGAGCGTCGACTTGCCCGTGCCACTCGGTCCGACGAGTACGGCGACCAGGCCCTCGAGCAGTATTTCGCGGAGGCGCGCGAGTCCCGCGCCCGACGAATTGACTGCGATGACCTCGGTTCCGGCGGCGACCGACCGGGCCGCGCGGAGATCCTCATCGACGTCCAGACTGAGATCGGACTTGGTGAGCAAGACGACAGGTGCCGCTCCGCTCGACCAGGCCATGGCCAGAGCACGCTCGATTCGACGCAGTCGCAGCGGGACACCGAGTGCGACAGTGATGAAGACGAGGTCGATGTTGGCCGCAACGGCCTGCCCCGCAGTCGCAACCCCCGCGGCGCGACGCATGAGCACGCTTCGTCGCGGGAGCAGATGGACTGCGAGGCCTGCGTCGATGACGAGCCAGTCACCGGTGGTGACGCTTCCGTCGTCAGGGACTCCGGACATCGTGGTTGAGAGCGGGACGCGCTCCTGGCCGGCATCGGTCAGAACAGTGACCACGCGCCCGTCAACGCGGACGACCAGGCCCCGGCGCCCGTCGGAGGTGGCGTCAGCGAACGCCGATTCGAGAAATCCGTTCCACCCTAGTGCGGTGAGACGGCGAGGATCGTGAGGCAAGTGGGAACTCCATGCTGCAGTGAGAGCCCGGAGCCCCGATTGCAGTCCCGCACCAGAACGTGGCGCGGGTTCAACGGACGATCAGGCGGCGGAGCCGCCGGGCACGACGTCGGTGGTGGGCGCTGCAGGCGCAATCGCAAGTGCCATGTCTGTTGCCCTCCAGTAATCGTGCTGATTGATCGACTGCATCGTACCTCAGGCGATAATTCCGCGCATCAGGCTGCCCTCGTGACGCGCATCACGAATACGGAAGTCGCAGCGGCGAGGACGAGCCCGCCGGCGATGTCGGCGAGGTAGTGCTGTTTCACGAGGACCGTCGAGGCCACAATCAGCGCCGTCCAGATAGCCGCCGGAACGCCGATCCTTCGGTCGAATCGCCACCAGTGGAGGGCGATGATCGTCGAGAGAGACGTGTGCAGGCTCGGGAAATCGTTGTACGGCTGGTCGGACGCGTAGATGGTGCGGATCATTCCCGAGAAGGGGTCCGTGCCCATGATCGCCGGCCGAGCTACGTACGACTGCAGGAAGAAATAGAAGGCATAGCTGATGAACCAGACGATGATCATCGTCAGTGCCGCCGACCGGTACACGCGCACCCGACTGAAGAGAAACACGATGAGGCTGACGCCGATGTACGGAATGAGCGAGAGATAGGGAATGGCGAAGATGGGCACCACCGGAAGGGCGCGGTCGAGCGGCGTCTCCAGAAAGATGCGGTTCGGGCCGTGATTGAGCGATTCGTAGATGAGATTGGTGGCGAGGATGGCCGGGATGAGCGCAAGGCTCACGATCAACCCCCAGCCGCGCTCGGCGAGGGCCCCGCCACGGAGCTGCGTGCGCAGCCAGGTTGACGAGGGCGCGGGTTCTGCTCGCTGGTTCACCTGCCTCCTGCCGGGTGCCCGATTGCGGCGTCAGCCTACCGCGGGCACGTCGTTGGTGCGAGCGGCGGGTACCATGGACGGGACGCGGGAGTAGCTCAGTTGGTAGAGCGCTAGCCTTCCAAGCTGGATGTCGCGAGTTCGAGTCTCGTCTCCCGCTGTCACTGACCTCGACTGAACTCGTCATGAGTTTATGAGGGGGCGTTGTTGGTGGGGTTGCGTCGGCTCGAACCGAGACGAGCCATTGCGATCAGAGCAGCGTCTCTGACCGTTCCTCGCTATTGGAACCACCCCTCCAGGTCGACGATCGCGTTGACGCTGCCGGCACTGTTGTAAAGGTAGACATCGCCGTCGTGGGCGTCGGCCGGAATTGTGTCGAGCTCCACCAGCGCCAGGTTGGGAAGGACTGCGCCAGCCTCGAGGTTCACGTCCGAGACCGTCGGCGGTTTGAGGAGCTGTGCGGGGTAGAGGGAGAGGTACGTCCTCAGCGAAGGTGCGACCGCCGTCAGGTTGGCGATGATCGCCACCACGGCGGTGGAGCCGAAGGCGGGCACACCTGCATGCCCGGCGACCGTGATCAGTCGCTTGGCGGCCGGTCCTATACCGCCGGACGTGCAGGATGTGGAGAGCACTCGCGTGTCGCAGATCCGGGTTGGCACGACCGGCTGGAACTGGTATCCGACCGGGCTGGCGGTCACGGTCGCGCTCCCGAACCAGCCGTTAGCGTCGACGATCACGTTGATCGTCCCCACAGCGTTGAACACGCAGAGCGCGTCGGCTGGACCGCCAGGCGTCGACGGCCCGAGTTCGACCATCACCCGGTTCGCCTCCACCGCCCCTGGAAGGAGATTGATCGTCGAGGTTTGAGTTGGAGTGCAGGTCCCGGTCGAGCTGGTCGGGAAGACGCTCAGGAGAGTGGAGGCGCTTCCGGCCACTCCGGTCAGGTTAACCACGGCCGCCTCGGCCGTCCCATCAGCGGGGATCCGGCCGGCGCTCGCCACCGTGACCACGATCGACTTCTCCGGACCCAGCGCTGCGTGGCCGTCGCACGATGACGGAGTCCTCGTGTCACACACCCGCACCGGTGTGATCGGATGGAAGAGTCCCTGAAGATCGCTCCCGGGTTCAGGCATGAAATAGCCCTCGAGATCCGCCAACACATTGACCGTACCAGCTGCGTTGTAGATGTTTAAGAAACCAGTCATTCCGAGGTCAACCGTGACCAAGTTGGCGACGACTGTATGTGCGGCAAAGTTCAGGTTCGAGGTGCTGGGTCTTGGCGTGTACTGTGGATACACACTCAGCAGACTCGCGGCTGTACCGCTGACCGCTGTGACATTCAAGACGACGGCAGTTGCGTTGTATGGGATTGGTGCAAAATCGGTGACGGGGAGGACGCGAATGCCACCCGGTCCGAGCGGACCGAAGGGATCTGATCGGGTGTCAAGTATTCGATAAGGCCGCACCGGCACGAAGTTCGACAGCGGCTCATACAGGTATGAGGTCAGGAATCCCTCGCTGCTGGAACCGAAAGCATTGGTGGCCTGGATCTGTACGGTCCCTCCTGCCGGCATAGTCGGGGGCGTGACGAAGGTGAACGAATACGGCGTGCGGTTATGTATGGGGATTGAGGCGCCCACCAACGTCGCGGTCGTCTCCGACCCGAAATCGAACCCATCGACCGTCACCGTCTGCCCGCCGACGATCGGACCCAGGTTTGGGGTGACCGAGTTGATCGTGGGTGGAGAGACCGTGAGTTGATCGACGTAGGTAGTCCAGCATGCATGGACCGTGGTGCATGCGGCTGAGGTCGCGCCGTCAGCAGTCGCAGACGCTACCCACACGTCGTTGGGATCCAGCGGATCCTGCGCAGCCGCTGAGTAATCACCCCATGGACATCCTCCACTCCCGCAAGCGTGCGCGAGGAGGTCGTCGGCGTTGTAGTACGTTGAGCTAGCGTGGAGCGTCTGAAAGCCGCTGAGGGCCGGGGCGTATCCAAGGTCGGTAACCGTCGCATCCATCATGGTCGGGAACATCGTGGTCGATGACTCCTCGAACGCAGTGAAGAGATCGCCATCCGCGTCGACGTTCACCGACGGGTAATAGAGGTCTGCTCCGACAACCCCGACGTTATTGATCTGAACGACGGTAGGCAAAAAAATCTCGACATAGTCGAGACATGCCCGTTCTACCGAATCGCCCGGTGGCACGCATTCTGTGCCGTCCGCCGCCCAAATGTCACCGCTGCTGGTGAGGACTGCGTTGAGAAAGCGATCGTCATTGGTCTGCAGCGTCTGTGCAGTACCCTCCTGTTGGGCGGCCGGCAGGAGCCCGGTGCTGCTGTCCACGGCGGTGGGCGACATCGCCTCGAAAACCTGTGTCAGTACAACGTTCCCGGCTTCGGGGTCACCGTTCACCGTGTCGATCTCTACCTCAGGATTCGTGCAGGCCACCGCACCACAATCGGATTCATTCGTTACGATCGATATGGGACCGCCGATGGTGCCGGGTTCGAATGAGGGTTGCACCGGCTGGGGTGCGAATGGGCCGCCATAGAAGAAGACCAGAGGAGTGGCACCGGCCTCGGAGATGAGGTCGTTCTTTTGCAGCACATCAATCTCACTTCCCAGGAAGTTCAAGCTACAACTGAAATCGTCGAAGGTAACCGTGACGATGTCATTGGCCACACTGAGACTTGGCGCGTCACCCAGCATCGTCCCGGGCGTATCCAGCCCCGTCGGTAGGGCGTACACGAGCCAACCGGCGAAAGGGAGCGGGCTCGAGGACGGCGATAGCGCGATCAGGACGGGTTCGGCGTGGGGACAACCCGCGAAGGAGTTGGGTACCTCGGTAACGGTAATCCAGAATCGCTCCTGGTTTCCACCGGCGATGTCGCCGTCGTAAATGACCTTTGGATTGCTGCTGTGATAGCCAGACGGCACGTGCATGAACGTGTTGAGATCGGCGGAGGCGAGTGTCGTGCCCGAGCGACTCAGGACGAAAACAGCGGAGTTCATCACCTCTACAACGTCGGTTGGCCCGACCGCGATATCCGGATCAGGCGGGACCAACTCCTGGTCGATTCCAAACGATTGGATCGCCTGCGCCTGCCGCGAACCCGCGAAGCCGGCAAGGTCGTCAGGCTGCACGGGGGGAGGTGGGGAACTGCGCGGGGACCCGTGGACTCCGGCTAGTGAGTGGGTCGAAGGGAGCTGCCCCACCGAGGCGACGTTCGGAGCGCCACCGGCACCCAACAGAGTCACGTGTGCACGTCCGCCTCGCCGTATCGGTTGCCTTCGATCGTTTGATCTCTTGCGATCAGTCAACGGCGGAATGGTCGCCGCAGCGTGGCCTGCCGTCGAATGGATCGCGGCCGGAGCACTAGAGGCAAGGGCATCCAGCGATCCGAACTCTGGTATCGACACCAAGAGCCCAAAGCAAGCGAGAAAGGCGCTAACGACCTTTCGCCGCGTCATTGCCTCGGTGGTCGCACCGTCGTCCCCTCCACTCGACCAGTCTAAGCCCAACTGCGGCCCATCGGACAGAGACGTCCATTTTCGTGCGTGTCACGTCGTTGCCTCTCACGCATCTCGAGCCTCGACTGCTCTCGCTTGCGCGCCGGAACGATCGTGGCTCAGCTCCAAGACGCGGTCTAGGATCCGTGTGGAAACGAAACCCGCGTCATGGTGTTCCGAACCAGGTGGTCAGGGCGTCACGCAATCCCGTCTCGGTGCCGTCCCCCACCCAGGCAACGTAACCGTCGGGCCGGATCAACACGGCAGCCGGAGCAGTGACCGCGCCAATCACGGGAAGCTCCCACATTCCAACGTGCTTGGCGTCGATCAGCTGCACCCGGTCAGCCCATGGAGTGATGTCAAAGCCACCGGGCTCACCAAGGTTGAGCAGCACCGGCTTTGCGCCATGCAGCAGGGTGAAGACCCGCAGCGGGCCGTCGACGGTCACGAGGTCCAGATCGGGCATGCGACGCCCGAGCAGAGGGTGTCCCTCGCCGAGGTCATACGCAATGTCGAGGCCCGCGATCATCCCGGCGATGTGCTTGCGCGGCTCGTCCATGCGCAGCAGCTCCATCACCGTGTCGCGCAGGGCAACGGAGCGGTCCTCCGTTGCGCCGAGCGCCCTCTGCGCCATGGTGTTCCGCAGCACCCGCGCACCCACCGGGTGGCGTTCGGCCTGATACGTGTCGAGGAGGCTCACCGGTGATGTTCCGCTGACCACCTGGGCCAGCTTCCAGCCCAGGTTGACCGCATCCTGCACGCCAATGTTCAAGCCCTGGCCTCCCATCGGGGCGTGCACATGTGCCGCGTCTCCCGCAACCAGCACGCGCCCGCTGCGATAGGCCACCGCCTGACGCGTCATGTCGGTAAAGCGAGTGATAAAACGCGGGCTGTGCGCCCCGTGGTCCGTTCCGTCGACGCGGATGAGCGCTGCGCGGAGATCTTCCAGAGTGGGCTCATCGGTGCGGTTCACCTCGGGTTCGATCAGGGTGACGCCCACGAGTCCCTCCTCGGCGGGGCCGATGCCGCCGCCGCCACGCAGGCCGAATTCCGGCATCTCCTCCATCTCGACCTCAGCAATGATCCAGCACGTTGTTGGATCCCAGCCCGCGAAATCGATGCCGGCCGCCTTGCGCACAACGCTGCGGCCCCCGTCGCAACCAACCAGAAACTTCGCCCGGAGCGATGTGCCGTCGGACAGCGCGACGTCAACGCCGCTGTCGTCCTGCGTGAAACCCGTCACCTCACGCTCGCGCAGGATGGGAACGCCCAGCTCGTCGAGCCAACCGGCCAGGATGCGCTCGAAGTGGCTCTGCAGCAGCGCCATCCCATAGTTGTGGCGGGTGGGGAAGTCGCTGATGTCCATCGGAACCCCCGCGAACGCCTGCACCTGCGCCGTCTTTCCCTCGGCGAGAAAGCGATCAACGACACCGCGCTGATCGAGCACCTCGATGGTGCGGGAGTGCAGACCTCGCGAGCGCGAGCTTTCCAGCTCGAGGGTGGCGCGTCGCTCGACGATGACAACGTCGGTCCCCGCCAATGTCAGCTCTGCCGCCAGCATCATCCCCGTCGGTCCGCCGCCGGCGATCACCACCGCATGCTCGGCCATACACCACTCCTCATTTCCCAACGTTTGTCAGGAAACTCTGCCCCACACCCGGGGGCTTGCGGCAAGCCCCGGGGGCGGTACTATATTGAAGGGGGAGAGAGAAGGTACTCTCGGCCGGCCCGTCCACAGGGCACGGGTCGTCGATCGAGGAGTTGTCCTACATCACTTTGGACGGATGTCGACCACGGCCAATCACGCCGGCTCAACGAGTTTGCCGCTCCTTGACAGGTTCGGGTCGGTGCATGCCGCAAGGTTGAAACAGCAGGGACGTCGCTTCCCGCTTTGCATCTTCGAGATGCTTACCTCGACCCGCCGTCTGCGGGTATCAACGTTTTGGGTCGCATTGACCCAGCGAACCCATTCCCAGCGCGCCATCGGCGTTATGCCTTTCCACAGGTTTTGGATCTTGAGAGGCGCAGCTGCCAGAGCTTTCTCAAGATCGTCTGGCACGTACGGTTCCGGCCAGTCCTTGAGTGACTCAATTTCGAGAGTCGCGGTGTCGCCCGTACTAATGCCGGCGGTGCGTTGCAGCTTGTCATCCACCTTCATCCAGTGGCCTCCACAGCCGTCCGGTTCCAACACCGTTTGGAACCCATGGCCACTGATCGTTCCTTGTACTGCAACCTGCCCGCGCGACGGCAGTTTCTCGCTTGCTTTCTCAGGCAAGCGCAGCACCGTCCATTTGTCGATCGTGCTCACCGTGGCGTCAAAACGAATTGTTGGTACCTCTATGCGCTGACTCATCGTAGTCGGATATTTTGCATCTTCCAGCCGAATAGGAATCCGGTCCTGCCGGTTAGGACTCGGGGCAGATGTCGCCGCTGGATGGGATGGTGACGCTCGAATACTCCGAGGGGCTCGGACGTGAATCGCAGTCGGAGGATCGTGTTCACGCCAGGCCGAGGCCCTCCGCGATGTTCGCCAGGAAGTCGAGATGGGCATCGAGCGAGTCCAGTCCCATGCCCATCGTGACCACGGAGGCATGAGAGCCACCCGACTTGCGCCACACTTCGATGTCCGCCTTGAGGTTGTCGACGCCACTGCGGGGACGCACCACATATTCCCCGCCGAAGTCGTCGACGGACCTGCCCCCACCGCGCACGCGATCGCGCAGCCGTCGCCAGGCGTCGACGCTGCCATCGATATCAGCACCGATGAAGATGAAGCCGTCCGCGAGACGGGCGGCGCGATCGAACGCCGCATCGCTTGATCCACCAAGCCAGATTGGAATGCGCCGAGCCGGCTTGGGCACAAGAGCAGCCCGGTCAACGCGGTCGAACCGGCCGGAGAAGTCGACGACCGGCTCGGTGAACAGGCGGCGGAGCAGGTCGATCTGCTCCTCCTGCCTGGCGCCGCGCGTACGAAAGTCCTGCCCGAGCGCTTCATACTCGACGGGGTTCCAGCCGATGCCGACACCGAGTCGAAGCCGGCCGCCGGAGAGGAGATCGACATCGGCTGCCTGTCGCGCAACCAGGGCGGTCTGACGCTGCGGAAGGATCAGGACCCCGGTGGTGAAACCGATCCGCTCGGTGATGCCGGCGAGAAACGCGAACATCACGAAGGGGTCGTGAAACGGGTCGTGCTCCGTGTAGGGGCCGGTGAGCTGAGGGGTGCGGTCAGCGTGAACAGCACCGAGCACGTGGTCGTAGGCGAGAAGATGGTCAAAACCCAGGTCCTCGAC
>PKWB01000052.1 GCA_003131685.1 Candidatus Dormiibacterota bacterium | reverse complement strand
CTCCTGGATTCGCGCCCCCGATACTGCCGCCTCGGGGTAACCCGCCACTGGCCGGTAACGTCGCCGTGGGTTCAGGTCGCCGTGGGTTCACGCTCCCGCCGGGCATCGCCACCGCCGGTTCACGCCGCCCGTTCGCGTCGCCGTAGGTTCGCGTCGCGGCCGGTTCACGTCCCCGCCGGGCATCGCCACCACCGGTTCACTCCGCCGCTGGTTCACGCCGCCGGTTCGCGTCGCCGCGGCCGGTTCAACGTCGCGGCCGGGCATCGCCGCCGCCAGGCAGAACGCCCGTCAGCACGAACGGCTCACCCGCACCCTCACAGTCCAGCCCCGCCCGCGACATCTCCTGATTCGCCGAGCACGCGGGTCAGGAGTTCATCGAACTCCGCCAGTTGCGCCGGCGCGAGCGGGGCGAACGACTGGCGCAGCACACCGTCGACAATCGCAGCGCCGTCGTGCCGGAGCGCCGTCCCCTTCTCGGTGAGGCGATGGCGGACCGCCCGTCCAGGCCCCGGCACCCGCTCGATCAACCCGCGCTGAATCATCCGGCCGGCAAGCGTCCCGAAGGATTGGTCGCTCTGGAAGGTCAGGAGCGCCAGGTCGTGCAGGGAGGCGCCCGGGTTCTCGTCGAGATGGCGGAGCGCATCCCATTGGACGAGCGTGACCCCGAGCGGACGCAGCGCGACCTCGAGCGCGCGGTGATGGCGCATCTGAAGGCGTTTGACCGACAGCCCGATGCCCTGAATCGTCCTGGTCACCTCAACATTGTGATCCTTTATCAAGGTGCTTGTATCAGCATGTCTAGATCAATGTGCTTTTCTAAGCATATTGTGATAAGATCCTGACACACTACGAGCAAGCGTCGGATCTGGAGGTCCAAGACATGAGCACGGATACCAAGTACAGCCTGACCGCAGACGGCGTCGGTTCAGTGGACGTCACCGTCTCCGACGGCGGCACCGGCCATGCATTTCTGCTCCTGCACGGCGGCGGCGGCCCGCAGTCGGTCGCAGGGTTCGCGAATATCCTTGCCGGCCGAGGTGCGCGAGTGATCGTGCCGACGCATCCGGGATTCGGCGCCACTCCGCGCCCGGACACCCTCGACAGCATTGCCAGCCTGGCTCAGGTCTACGCCGCGCTGCTCGACCGGATGGAACTCGAGGACGTCACCGTCATCGGCAACTCGATCGGCGGCTGGATCGCTTCGGAGATGGCGCTGCTCGGTTCGCCACGGATCGGTAGCCTTGTCCTTGTCGACGCCGCCGGGATCGAGGTCGCCGGCCATCCCATCGTCGATTTCTTCTCGCTGACTCTCGCCCAGGTCGCCGAGTTCAGCTACCACAACCCCGACGGTTTTCGGATCGACCCGACGACGATGTCCGACGCGCAGCGAGCTGTCTTCGCGGGTAATCGGTCCACCCTGGCGGTGTACGGCGGCGAGGCGATGACCGACTCGAGCCTCCGCGGACGCCTCGCGAACGTTGCGCTGCCGACGCTGGTTGTGTGGGGCGACAGCGACCGCATCGTCGATGTCGACTACGGTCGCGCCTACGCGGCGGCCATCCCGGACGCGGCGTTCGTGCTGCTCACCGACAGCGGGCACATGCCTCAGCTCGAAACTCCCGAGCAGCTGTTGATGCCGGTCTGGGACTTCGCCAATGCCCACGCTCAGGTTCGACAGAACGGCGGCTGAGAAGCATCGCCTCAGCCGGTGACGCGGTAATGGAGATAGACGGCGCCGTTCACGAAACGGTGCTCGTCCAACAGCTCGAGTCCCACCCGGACATCGTCGGGAAGCGACCTGGTTCCGCCGCCGACGATGTCCGGCACGACGAACAGTTGGAACTCATCGACGAGACCCGCTCTGATCGCCTGAGCCGCGAGATGCGGCCCGCCGACACTGAGGTCTCTGTCCTCTGCGGCTTTCATGCGCCCGACCTCGTGAGGGTCGAACTCCGGCTCGATACGGGTTCGGATGCTCGAGACCGCAGCAAGCGTTCTTGAATACACGATCTTCTCGGCCGCTCTCCAGAGCTCCGCGAACTCGGTGACATAGGACGGCTGGCCCGCCACGGCGCCGACCGTCTCCCAGTAGACCATGACCTCGTACATGCGCCGCCCGTACAGGTAGGTCCCGATCGGTCGCTCCAGCTCGTTAACGAACCGGTGGACCTCCTTGTCAGGCTCGGCCCAATCGAAATCACCGTCCTTGTCGGCAACGTAGCCATCCAGGGACGCGATCGTCGCGTAGATCAATTTGCCCATTCGTCAGCCGGCGAGGCCGTCGATGGTCACCTCGAACAGCGGACTCGACTCGACCATGATGTCGACGTCGTCGCGCTTCCAGCTCTGCGCGATCGGGATCAGCACCGCGCGACGCTCCGCTTCGTCGGTGATGATGCGCGCGGTGGCGGCGAGGTCTGCGCTCACGCCGTCCTTGAGGTGGAAGGTGAAATGTGGATCCGCCGCAAGGTTGGCGATGTAGCTCCGCTTGAACCCTGGCATGCCGCTGATGTAGAGCCGTCCCCCGACGTTGTGGAAGACGATCTCGATGCGGTGTGGCTCGCCGGTCTTTCGGCCCTTGGTGGTGATGTCGATCCTGCCGCCACGCTCGAGCGCATCACGGATCGGCTGGTCGAGTTGTGCGGTGCTCATGGTTCTTCCCCGGGTGGTGTTTTCCGCTCTGGCGGCGTCGAGGTTCCAGCCTAAACTCCCCGCTCCACAAGACGCGTTGTGCCATCGTCGCTCCGCCACGGGATTCATCGATGTCAGCGAGCTGAGCTACTCGGTCGGCGGCCACCAGCTCTTCCACGATGTGAGCTTTCGCGTTGGCGAGGGGAGCAAGGTCGCGCTCGTCGGCGCGAACGGCACCGGCAAGACGACGCTGCTGCGGCTGATCGCCGGCGACATCAGGCCCGAATCCGGAACCATCAGCAACAGCGGTGGCATCGGCGTGATGCGCCAGTTCATCGGAAGCGCCGGCGGTTCGACGACGGTGCGGGACTTCCTGCTCGGTCTGGCTCCGGAGCCCGTGCGCGTTGCAGGCTTGGCGCTGAACGCCGCCGAGCACCGGCTCGCGGACCAGCCGGACGACGCCGAGGTGGCAACCGCCTACGCGCAGGCGGTGGCCGACTGGGCGTCGGCCGGCGGCTATGCGGCAGAGGTGACCTGGAACGTGTGCTGCGAGAGCAGCATCGGCGAGCCCTTCGAGGCGGTGCGGGACCGACCGGTCGCCACGCTGAGTGGCGGGGAGCAGAAGCGACTCGCGCTCGAGGTCCTGCTCCGCGGCGACGAGGAGGTGCTCCTGCTCGACGAGCCCGACAACTACCTGGATGTCGCCGCCAAGCGCGAGCTCGAGACGGCGCTGCGCGCCACGGGCAAGACGGTGCTCTACGTCAGCCACGACCGCCAGGTGCTGGCCGAGACCGCCAATCGGGTGGTCACCCTCGAGGGACGCGGCGTCTGGGTGCACGGCGGCGGCTTCGCCAACTATTCGGAGGCCCGCGAAGCGCGTCTGGGACGCCTCGACGAGTTGCACCGGCGTTGGGAGGAGGAGCACGACCACCTCAAAGACCTGGTGCGCCGCATGCGTGTCCAGGCGACGATGAGTGACAAGATGGCGAGCCGCCTTCAGGCGGCGGTCACGCGACTTCGTAAATACGAGGAGGCCGGACCGCCGGCCGAGCGACCACGACGCCAGGATGTGCGCATCCGTCTGCGTGGCGGTCGCACTGGCGTTCGCGTGCTGACCTGCGATCAGCTCGCGATCCCGAATCTGGTCCGGCCGTTCGACCTCGAGGTGTCATTTGGCGAGCGGATCGCACTGCTCGGCAACAACGGCACCGGCAAGAGCCATCTCCTCCGCCTGTTTGCCGGCGAGGAGATCGCGCACGATGGTCGATTTGTCCTCGGCGCCCGGGTGACGCCCGGCCACTTCAAGCAGACGCACGAGCATCCGGAGCTGCGTGGCAAGACACTCGTCGACTCATTGCACCAGCATGGTCGCGACCGCGCCGGCGCGATGCGTGCACTCGATCGATATGAGCTCGTGAGCCACGGAGACCAGGATTTCGCCACGCTGAGCGGCGGTCAGCAGGCGCGGTTTCTCATCCTGCTGCTCGAGATCGGCGGTGCGACCCTCCTGCTGCTCGACGAACCGACCGACAACCTCGACGTGCATTCGGCTGAGGCGCTCGAACACGGTCTTGATGCGTTCGAAGGGACCGTGATCGCCGTCACCCACGACCGGTGGTTCGCGCGTCGCTTCAACCGCTTCGCGATTGTCGCGGGGGATGGCGTTGTCACCGACCGTCCATCCCCCGTCTGGGATTGAGCTCAAGGGTCGTCAGGTTTTGATGCCTACGACGCCGCGGGCACCATCTGCGCAACCCGGATGTGGTTGCCGAACGGATCCCGTAGGCCGAAGTCGATTCCGTAGGGTTGCTCGGTTGGTTCCTGGGTGAATTCGACACCCTTGGCCAGAAGGTCGTTGTACGCTTTGCGTGCGTCAGCCGTGGTGAAGAAGAGGTTGCCGCCGGTGCGGCCCTTGGTCAGCAGGGCGCGAACCTCCTCTGCTGTCGCCGGGTCCATCGCCGGTGGTCCTGGCTTCTCCAGGAGGATCTGATGATCGGGCTCACCGGGCACGTTGACGGTGAGGAAGCGCATGAAACCGAGATCCTGGTCGGTGTTGATCTCCAGCCCCAGCGTGCCGACGTAGAAATCGACGGCCTGGTCCTGGTCGAGCACGTAGATCTGCGAGATTCGAAGGCTGCTGAGCATGTCGGCGGTTCCCTTTGCGTTGTCGCGGTTGATGTTGCCCCAACGCTATCCGGTCATCCGGCGCTCGTCTTCTCCAAAACTGCTCGGTCTCGTCCATGCCATGGCGAAGCACGTCGGCGCCGTGATCACCTCGCCCCGGCGGCGATATTCCGACGGCGACTCGCCGACGATGAGGTGAAATGTCTTGCTGAACGTTCCGAGGCTTGCGAACCCGACGTCGAAGCAGATGTCGGTGATGCTCCGGTCGGTGCAGCGCAGCAGGTAGAGCGCGCGCTCGACGCGCCGGCGCTGGAGATAGCGATGCGGAGTCTCCCCGAACGCCGCACGAAACTCGCGGATGAAGTGGGATTCGGAGACACACGCAACGCGTGCAAGTGTTGGGATGTCGAGCGCGCAGCCATAGGTGAGGTCCATCGCGTCGCGCGCGCGAAGCAGCCGCCGGTTCGTCTCCTCGACCGCCCGCGTCATCCGGAGTCGGACGGCTTCCCTGGAAGCGATTGTGCGAACGCGACGCCCTCGTCCACCCAGCGCCGCAGCTGAGGCGTGGTCTTGACGCCATCGGCGTCGACCCGCAGCCACCCCGGCATCTCGCGCCCGCGCATGATCGCGACCTCGACGTGGGGAGCGGCGGCCAGCGCGTCGCTTTTGCCCGGATCGACGCGGACCAGCAGGCCACCCTGACCGCTGGCACTGATCGCCATGTTGCCGCTGATCAGGAAGGCGAGGCCCCCGAACATGCGCTTTTCGCTCAGCGCTTTCTCGCCGCCGATCAGCTCGCGGATTCGACCAGCCAGGTCCTCGTCGAAGGCCACAGGCTCATTCTCGGTCACCGCGACCGGGTCGTGCCCCGGGACGCTCGAACCACTCCCGACGAAGCTCGTGGCTGCCGTCTTCGCAACCGGCCTCGTAGTACACGGCGGTGCGATGACCATCGTCGACCACGGCCGCATAGCGCAGCGCCGGGTACGGCTGCGGCGCCTGCGCAACCGGAGCGTCGCCGACGGCCTCGAGGTTGTGCGGACGCCCAGTCGCGATGCCGGTCCGCTCCTCCCAGTTCTCGGCGGCCGTCGCACGCCCGTCATAGAACGCGATGACCGCATCGCCGCGCTCGATGATCGCGGTGACCCGCGTGCCGCGCCGATCCCACCGTCCGGGGGTCGGTTGGAGCGCCGGGCCGCGCATCGTCCAGTCGATGCCGTCCCGACTGGTTGCGAACTCCGTCCACATGCGATCGGTCGCGTTCGGGTCGTCGAGCGGATGGCAGCAGATCCACGCGCGCCATCCAGGCTCGTCGCAGATGATCACCGGGTCCTTCACTCCCACATGCGCGTCGCCGGGCATCACCACGCGGCGGCCCGCGGTCACGAACGCATCGGGCGCAGGCGCACGCAGCATCTCGACGCGCCAGTGGCGCGTCCCGGTGGTTGCGCAGCTGAGGTAGAGGCGCCAGCTTCCCGCGCCATCCACGACGAGCGCCGGCCGCTCCAGCGACTCGGCATCCATCGCCGCCTTGTCGATGCGGCAGAGCTCGGTGAGGCTGCCGTCGCTGCCCAGCCGAGCCACGATGACGTCGCCACCTCGCCCGTCGTCGACCGGTCGCCGGCTGCGATATGCCAGATAGTGCACACCGTCGAGCACCAGAACGCTCGCTGCTCCCACCCAGTGGCCGGGGCCCCGATCGGCGGGAACCGCGATCGTCTCCGCGCCGGCATGACGGGGAATCGGGAGATCTGTGAGCGGGAGCCCGGCTATCATCGCCTCATCGTGCCGCGTCGCCCGCGCCCGCCGCTCGGGTGCGCAATCGGACTGCAATCAGGTGCGTGGACGATGCGAACGTCGTACAACACCAGGAGCACCGCGATGAACAATCCGATCGACAGGTTCACCCAGGCAATCGAGACCGCGTCGGTCGGCGGCGCCGGCGTCTTTGCGCCGGATGCCGTGCTCGACGCTACGGTGCCGCAGTGGCGGTTCGCGCTGACCGGCGCCACCAATATCGAGGCTGAGCTGGCTCGGTGGTTCGCCGACCCCGGCCGCTTCGAGGAGATCCGTCGCA
>PKWB01000179.1 GCA_003131685.1 Candidatus Dormiibacterota bacterium | reverse complement strand
GCGGCGCGCAGCGGGTGCTCGATCGTGTCGACGGCATGGCCCTCAAGTCCCGCAGGCGCGAGGAAGTGCTGGCCGAGGATGCCGTCCTCGCCGCCGAGGAGTCGGCATGCGCTCAGTCAAGCGAGGACGTGGACCGCTCGGTCCGGGCGGTGGCCAATCTCGAGATTCGCCTGCGCACCATTCTCACGGCCGCCGCGATACGCATCCCCGAAGGAGACGCCACCACCGCGGTGACCGGTTTCCGGCAAGCATGTGAGTTGAGGCGCCGCCACGATGCGGCACGGCGCAGGCTCGACGAGATGCAGCGCGCTGCCCATTCTCTTGGTGGCGATGCCGCGACGCTCGAAAGCCTCGAGACCGCGCTCGCCGAGCAGTTGATGCAGTGCGGTGGCGATCCCGCGGACGCCCTCGCGGCCTCTCCCCCCGACGCCGGCGTCCTGCAGGCGCTCGACCTCGAGGCGGAGCGGGCGCGGCGCGCGGCGACATCGGCGGGCGAACAGGCTCGCGAGCTGCGCGCCCGGCTCGGCGGGGTGCTCGACACACTGCCGGCGATCGCGGACCTCGAGGACGAGCGCGATGCATGCGAAACCGCGCGGGATCGGGGTCTGCGCCAGCTCAACGCGCTCCGTTGCGCCGCCGAGCTGATCGAGGCGGCGTCACGCGTGACCCATCGCGAGCTCGCGCCACGTCTCGCCGAGTCCCTGGGCAGCCGCCTCAGCCTGCTGACCGGCGCGCGCTACATCGAGGTGAACGTCGACACCGACCATTTCGCGCTCGGGCTGCTCGGCCGCGAACGTCCCGACATGGTGCCGCTCGACGCGGTCTCGCACGGCACCCGGGACCAGGTCGCGCTGCTCCTCCGGCTCGCGCTCTGTGAGGTGCTCGGCGGTGGCGGTGAGCGCACCCCGCTGCTGCTCGACGAACCGCTGCTCACCTCCGACCCCATGCGCCGCGACCTGTTCATCGAGTTCTTGCATGACCTGTCTGCAACACACCAGGTGCTGCTGAGCACCGCCGACCCCGCGATGGTCGAGGCGGTATCGCGCATCACCGCCGGCGACTGCTCCGTGGTCCGCCTCGAGGATCCACCCGTGCTCGACGTCATCGGCGATGCGCACTCACTCGGACGTCACAGCGCGCGCATGCGACTCCTCGCCGGTCAGGGCTGAGAGTCGCCTCGATCGGCGCGCGGCTCAGAGCGCTTTGGCGATGCGCACCAGTCCTTCGAGCTCGGAGACCTCCTCGCTGAAGAGCGGGATGCGCACGATTGGAACGTCGCCGATGCGGCCCAATCTGGCCAGCTGGCGCACCTCGCGCTGAGCGAGCGTGGAGCGAGTGAGGAATGTGCTTCCGACGAAACGCGCCGTGTCCGCGGAGACACGGAGGCGCAGCTCCTTGCTCAACCACGCGGCAACTTTGGGATCCTCGACCAGGGTCGTCGCGGCGGCGACACCGCCCGGGTCACGGAACACGTCGGGGAGCACGCGGTTGACCACCATGGCGCGCAGGGGCATCTTGAACTCGCGCAGCTTCGTGCAGAAGAACTCGGCCTCACCGAAGGGCCCCTGCTCGACCGTCGTCACCACGACGAACCCCGTCTGCGGGCTGCGCAGCAGGCGGTAGACGGATCGTGCCCGCCCCTGGATCCCGTCGTAGAGCAGCTGCAGCTGTTGGACGAAGTCCGAGACCTCGGCAAGCACCTCGGCGCCCAGCAGGCGGTCGGCAAGGCGCACGAACGGCGCCGCCGCGTAGTTCATCGCACGGAACCCGAAACGCGACGGCCCACCGGACAGAAGCGACAGCAGCCGCGAGCCCACGTAATCGGTGAGACGGCTCGGCGCTTCGAGGAAGTCGAGCGCGTTGCGCGACGGCGGGGTGTCGACGACGATGCAGTCGTACTCGCCCGCGTCGTGGAGCTCGTAGAGCGCCTCGATCGCCGCGTACTCGTGTGAGCCGACAAAGGAGTCGGTGATCCGCTGGTAGAGCGGGTTGCGGAGGATCCGCTGTGCGGTGGCGCGGTCCGGCGAGTAGCGCTCGATCATCCGGTCCCACGCCTGCTTCATGTCGAGCATCGCCGCCTCGAGGTCGCCGGTGATGGTGATGCCGGCGCGGCGCAGGCGCGCCTTCGGAATCCGTACCGGCTCGGCGCCGATGCCCTTGATGCCCAACGCCGTGGCCAGGCGCCGGGCCGGGTCGACCGTGAGGACCAGCACGCGCTTGTCCTCGGCCGCGGCGATCGCCATCCCGAGCGCCGCACTGACCGTGGTCTTGCCGACTCCGCCGCTGCCGCAGCAGATCACGACTTCGAGCGACCCGAGGCGCCGGCCGAGCCCGCCCGGCTCCTTGCGGACGCTCCGGCGCCGCTCCGGGACGCGGGCAGTCTCGTCGCCGCTCATGACAGCCGGCTGCTGAGGGCGTCGGCCACGGCTCGGGTCGTGGTCAGGCCTGTCCGGTCGACGATGAACGGCACCGGGACGACCGGCATCGGCAGTTTGCCGCGGAGCTGGCGCATGTAGCGGGCGGTGGTGTCGTTCAGGTGCGCCTGGAGATCGATGCCGGCTTCGAGGGGTGCCGCCGAGCCGCCCAGGCGCTGGGCGACGGCATCGGCGTGCTCGGGGTCGGTCATGGCGACCATCAGGCGGCGGTGCGCTGTGGTCACGGGCTCATCGGCCGCACGGTTCAGGAGGCACACGTCTACGGCGACGCCGGATCCGTTACGCAGGCGCTCGTTCAGCTCGATCGCCTCGACCACCGGCATCTCCTCGGGGAGAGCGCAGAGCACGGTGGTGGTGCGGCGGGAGTCGCGGATCAGGGCATCGATCCACTCGACCTGGGCGCGGATGAGGCCGCCCCGGACGAGCGTGAGCATCGCCTTCGGCGCCGCGAGGTGTGACTCCGCCTGCCCGCCGGCGGCACAGTCGACGAGAATGAGGTCCCAGACCGGCGCTCGCGAGTCGGGTTCCTTGCGGCGCTCCTCGTAGGCGATCTTCCCGACCACGAGCATGTCGCGAGGACCGGGAACCCCGGTGGCGATGAAGTCGAAGACGCGCGCCAGCGGGGTGAGCCGCGTCAGGCGCGGCACCTTGAAATAGATGTTCAGGTATTCCTGGAACGACTCGTCGGTGCGCAGCTCCAGCACCGAGAGGTTGTGCTGGACCACATGTGGCGCGAACCCGGCGGGTGGCGACCCGAGCGCGGCGGCGAGGTCGCCCTTGGCGTCGACGTCGATCGCGAGGACGCGTTTGCCGGCACGGGCAGCGAGCAATGCGAGTGCCGCGGTCATCGTGCTCCGTCCCGTCCCTCCCTTCCCCACGACGAAGATGACCCGCCGCCGGAGCAGCGTTGCAAGTTCGATCCGCTCGCCGGCGATCGCGCTCCTAACCGCCGTTGACGGTCTCCAGGACCTCCGCGGCATGCCCGCTGGGCTTGACATCCCGCCACTCGCGCTCGATGGTGCCGTCCGGTCCGATCAGCAGGGTGGTGCGCGCCACCCCCATGTACTGCCGACCCATGTACTTCTTCTCGACCCACAACCCCTGTGAATCGATGAGAAGCCGCTCCGGGTCGCTGATCAACGGAATTCCCAGCGAGCATTTCTCGATGAACCGCTGGTGCTTCTTCAAGCTGTCGGGCGACACACCGTAGACGGTCACGCCGGCCTCCGCGAAGGCATCGTTGAGCTGGGTGAACTCCTGGCCCTCGAGGGTGCAGCCAGGCGTGTCGTCCTTCGGGTAGAAGTAGAGGACGGTGCGATGACCTTCGAGGTCGGCATTGGTCACGCGGTCACCGCCACTCTTCTCGAGGTCGAAGTCGGGGAGTCGCGCCCCTACGGTCATGGTTCAAGGTCCTCCTTGCGCAGCCGCGGTGGTCGCCCAGTGTAGGTGAGCGCCAGATGGCTAGCGCTGCGCCTGCGCCGGGGGCGTGGCTCACCCTGCCTATACTCGGCGCGTGCCATCGAACTCCCGCCCCGGCGTGGCCGCCAACAAGGCCGCAGCAGCGCGGCGTCGGGCGCCCGATCCCACCCAACCCCGTCCCGTCCCGACGCTCCTGCGCTACATCTCGTGCGGGCTGCTCTCACTCGCTGGCGGGGCCGCTTGGCGCTTCACGCTGTCGCCCAACGCTGTCGGCATCGTCACCGCGTTCGCCGGGATCTTCTTCCTGCTGCTCGGGTTTCTCGTCGGCGGCATCTACTGGTACGCGTACGATCTCCGGGTCCGCAAGCGGACACCGGAGTTGATGCCCGACGAGCGCATCGTCTTCTCGTTCGTCGTCTTCGTGATGGTGCCGTTCGCGGTGCTGGCATTCATCGGGCTGATCTGGCTGCTCTCACTCCTCATCGGGGTGCACTGAGCCGGACGCCGCGATCGCGGCGGTCAGTTGAGGAAGGCGCGAAGCCTGCCCGCGACCTCGGTCATGGCAGTGCGATCCGGGCAGGTCTCCGGGGCTTCGTCGAGGTATGCGTTGATGTCGGTGAGCGCAGCCACGATCTTCCCCATGCGCCAGAGCAGCAGACCGCGATCGCGGCGTTCGGCGGGCGACGCAACCAGGTCGACACAGCGGTCCGCGGCGCGCAGCGCCTGGTCCCAGCATTCGAGGCTCGTGTAGCAGCGGCGCAGATTTCGCGACATTCGCGCGAGCATGTCGCGCGCGCTTGCACGCGCCATCTGTACCGGCTCGAGGCGTTCGATCTCCTTGCCGGTGGAGGTGGTCACCAGGCGCTTGACGTCGTCGGCGTCGAGGGGCTCGCCGCTGGCGATGGTGTCGAACAGGTGCCCGCCGACTCGCACCACGAAATGCCCCGGAAGGTTCACCCCCTCGACGGGAATCTCGGCGCGTGCGCCGACCGCGATCCAGATGGCCGAGCATGCGATGGGCACCCCCGCACCGCGTTCGAGCACGGAATGGAGGTAGTGCGCACGCGGATCCCCACCCCCGGCGCCACGCAGCCGCAGGCGGTCGCGCAGCAGGGCACCGACCAGCGGGGCATCGGACGGACCGCAGCCGTGAAGGCCGCAGCGGGAGCGCAATTCGCTTGCCAGGTCATCGAGACGCTCGAGCCACCGCTCCGGCTCCACACCGGGGCAGTCGTCGGCGGCGAGCCAGAGCGCGCCCTCGGCGATATCGCCATCCCGCGCGGCGCATTCCAGCACTGCCTCGCGCGGCTCCAGTCCCCGCATGGCCGGTAATCATGCTCCGCGACCCGATGCTGTGGGCATTTCGGGAATGAGCCACTCCGGCCGGCTCCCGTAGACTGAACACGTGCTGCTCGAGGAGATCGCCGGCCCGGATGACCTGCGCGGGCTCGGCCCCGAAGATCTGACCCGTCTCTGCGCCGAGATTCGCGAAGAGCTGATCAGCGCGGTGTCGCGGACCGGTGGTCATCTCGGCCCCAACCTCGGCGTCGTCGAGCTCACGGTCGCTATGCATCGGGTCTTCGACAGCCCGCGGGACGCGATCATCTTCGACACCGGGCACCAGGCATACGTCCACAAGATGCTCACCGGCCGGCTCGGCCTGTTCGACACGCTGCGCCAGCAGGGCGGCCTGAGCGGCTATCCGTCGCGGCATGAGTCCGAGCACGACCTGATCGAGAACTCGCACGCTTCCACAGGGCTCAGCTACGCGCTCGGCTTTGCCACCGCACGCGAGCTCCGCGGGGACACCGGCAAGGTCGTCTGTGTCGTGGGTGACGGCGCGCTCACCGGCGGCATGGCCTACGAGGCGCTCAACAACATCGGGCAGCTCAAGCCCGAGATGGTGATCATCCTCAACGACAACGGGCGCAGCTACGCGCCCACGGTCGGCGGGATCGCCGAGAACCTCGGCCATCTGCGCCTGTCGCCGCGCTACGAGGCGGCCAAGGATGCGGCAGGGACAGCGTTGCGCTCACTTCCCGCGGTCGGGCACTCCGCCTACGAGACCGCCCGGCGCATGAAGAACTCGCTCAAGCAGCTGGTTGCGCCGATCTCGATCTTCGAGACACTCGGCCTCAAGTACGGCGGACCGATCGACGGGCACGATCTCCAGGCCGTCGAGAAGGCGCTGCGCGACGCCGCCAGGATCCGCGGCCCGGTGGTGGTCCACGTGGTCACCAACAAGGGGCAGGGGTACGGCCCGGCAGTTGCAGACAAGATCGACAAATTCCATGGGGTCTCGACGTTCGATCCGGACAGCGGAACGGCGGCCAAGAAGGGCATCGACTGGACCGAGGTCTTCGGCGGCGCGCTGTGCGAGGCCGCCGAATCCGACGAGCGCATCGTCGCCATCACCGCCGCGATGGCCTCGTCGACGGGGCTCCTCGAATTCTCGCAGCGCTTCCCGGACCGCTTCTTCGACGTCGGCATCGCCGAGCAGCATGCGGTGACGTTCGCTGCCGGCCTTGCGATGCGCGGGCTGCGTCCGGTGGTCTGCATCTATTCGACGTTCCTGCAGCGCGCGTTCGATCAGATCGCCTGCGACGTTGCGCTGCACCGGCTTCCGGTGATCTTCGTGATCGACCGCGCCGGGATCACCGGTGCTGACGGACCCTCGCACCACGGTTTTCTCGACCTCGCCTACCTGCGCTGCATCCCTGGAATGACCATCTCAGCACCGAGCTCGCCGGACGAGTTGCGGAGGATGTTCGCCACCGCGCTCGCGTACGAGGGACCGTTCTCGCTGCGCTTCCCGCGCGGCGCGGCGCCGTCGGCGAGCACCGAGCCACTCGACCCGATCCCGGTGCCGAGTGTCGTCGTCCAGCACCGCGGACGGGACCTCGCACTCTTCGCGGTCGGCAAGATGGTTGGCGTCGCGATGCAGGCGCAGGAGAAGCTCGAGGCGCTCGGCATCTCAACGACCGTGGTCGATGCGCGATTCGTCAAGCCGCTCGCACCGGAGCTCAGCTCCATCGCCGCGCGCCACCGCGCGGTCATCACCGTCGAGGATGGAGTCGCGAGTGGCGGATTCGGGTCGGCCGTGACCGAGTTGCTGACCTCGGACGGAGTCACCGTGCCGATTGTGCGCATGGGGCTTCCGGACCGGTTCATCGAACATGGCGCGCAGGCGGCCTTGCTCGGGCAGCTGGGACTCGACGCGGACGGCATCGCCGCCGCTGCGCTCTCGCTGCTCCCCGCGACCCAGGTGCTCGCGGGCTGACAAGGCCCTCGCCGAGCAGCACCACGCCATGAACCAAGCCTCCACACGCTAGCCGCCAGCCATGCGATCGATCAATGACAACGACGCGCCTGGGGCCGGCGACCCGAGCCTGAAGATCACCCTCCTGGAGCACGAGCTCGAGCAGGCGCAGCTCGAGAACGTTCGCCTACGGCAGTCGCTGCTCGAACCACCGTACTCACAGCTCCGAACCGTGATGCGCCGGTATCCGCAGGTTGCGAGGACCGCGATCAAGGCACTCAACGTCGCCACCGGGACCGGGCGGATCAACTTTCACCGCAGAGCGCTCGGGCGGCTGCAGTTTCCGCGCGACCTTCGCATCATGGAGACCTCTGGCCTCTTCGATGCCGATTGGTACACAGCGAACTACCCGGACGTCTCGCTCTCCGGGATGGATCCGCTGCACCATTACACGCTGGTCGGCGCCGCGCGGGGATGGGACCCGGGGCCCCGCTTCTCAACGGACTTCTACCTCGAGCACAACCCCGACGTGTCGCGCGGTACCAACGCGTTGCTCCACTTCCTGCGACACGGTCGTGCTCGGGGAAGCAGAATCGCGCCGTCGACGGTGGAGCACCGCTGGCTCATGCTCACCCTCGAAGAGCGCTTTCCGAACCTGCGCCCGCTGCGCGTGTACGCGAGCGCGTCGGCACCGAAGCGCATCTCCATGGTCACCGACAGCATCAACAGCGGCAGCCTCTTCGGCGGGGTTGGGACTGCGCTGATCTTTGCCACGCTGCTGGCGCGTCGGATGGATCGTCCGCTCCGGATCATCACGCGTGCGGAGCTGCCGACCCCCGCGAACTGCCGGACCGTGCTCGAGGCCAATGGGATTCCCTGGGAGGGAGACGTCGACTTCGTGTTCGCATCGCGCGACCGGTCGGATGGACGGCTCGTCGACGTCGCCGAGGGAGATCTGTTCGTCACAACGTCGTGGTGGACAACATGGGCGACGCGCGAATCGATCGACCCCGCGAACATCATCTATCTCGTCCAGGAGGACGAGCGGCGCTTCTACCCGGAGGGCGATGATTCGATCCGCTGTGCGGAGATCCTCGAGGATCCACGCATCACGTGCATCGTCAACTCCCAGCCACTTTTCGAATATCTCTTTGCCGGCGACGCAGCCCATCGGCGCGCGCCGACATGGTTCGAGCCCGCATTCCCAGCGTTCGCAATACCGCGTGAGGCATCGGCCTCCGGCAAACGCAACTTCATCTTCTACGCGCGACCGAAGAACCTGCGCAATCTCTACTACCTGGGTCTCGAGGCGATTGCCGGCGCAATCGAGTCCGGGCACTTCGACCCCGCCGAATGGGAGTTTTTCTTCATCGGCAGGGACCTGCAGCCGGTCGCGCTCCCCGGAGGAATCCGACCCACCACCATCGAGAATCTCGGCTGGCACGAGTACCAGCGGCTGCTCCGGCGCATGGACCTTGGTCTCTCGCTGATGGCATCCCCGCACTCCAGCTACCCGCCGCTCGACCTGGCGGCAGCCGGAGCCGCCGTGGTCACCAACACGTTTGGGCCGTACAAGCGATCCCTCGACCAGTACTCGGCAAACATCATCTGCGCCGACCCGGATCTCCCGAGCCTGGTCACCGGCATCGGCCAGGGCGTTGCCCTGGCACGCGACGGGGCCCGCCGCAAGGCGAATCATCGGAACAGCAGGTTCCTGACCGACTGGAACGCCGTCTTCGCGCCGATCTGCGATCAGCTCGCGAGTGCGCAGTCCGCCACCAGGGCATAGGGGTGCCTGCCCGGCCAACCCCGCCGCAGTTTCCGGACCCCTGGGCGCCGAGCATCGAGGAACGGATCCGGCGCGTCTCCGTGCCGGGTGCGTACGCGGTCGCCTACGTCTATGAGGTGCCGGACACGAGCACCTTTCGCTATCGGGTGTTCAACATGGTCGAGGCGCTCGCGCTCGAGAGCGGCGGTCAGCCGATCTCGGCGACCTGGTTCACCCGAGCCGAGCTGCCCATCCTCGAGCGCCTCATCGGCGACGTCGGCACGCTGATCATCTGCCGGACGCGATACTCGGCGCGCCTCGACAGCCTGGTCATTCGCGCCCGAGCCACAGGGTGCCGCGTCCTGTTCGACGTCGACGACCTGATCTTCGACACCCGCTACGTGAGCCTGATCCTCGAGACGCTCGATCGCAATCCCGGCGAGGCGATGCTCGACGAGTGGTTCGCGNNCGATGTCGCGACTGGGCGCGTTGCTCCGCCTCTGCGACGGCGCGATCTCGACCAACGACTTCCTCTCGGCACGCATCGAGGAGTTCGCGCAGCTGCCGACATGGGTCGTCCCCAATTTCCTCAACGCCCTGCAGCTGGACCGATCGGCGGAAGTCCGCGGCAACCGGCGCGCCTCCACCGGCGTGACCAGCATCGGCTACTTCAGCGGCACGCCGACGCACAACCGCGACTTCGAGCTGGTGTCGACCGCACTCGCGCGGGTCATGACCAGGCATACCGATCTCCGGCTCACGATCGTCGGATTCCTGGACATCGGACCTGCGCTTCGCGGATTCGCGGATCGCATCGACACGCGACCCCTCACCGACTTCCTGACGCTGCAGACGCTCATCGGGTCGGCCAGCCTCAACATCGTTCCGCTGCTCACCAACGTGTTCAGCAACTCGAAGTCAGAGCTCAAGTACTTCGAAGCGGCGGTCGTCGGCACTCCGACGCTGGCGTCGCCGACCTACACGTTTCGACTCGCGATCGAGGACGGCGTCAACGGGTACCTGGTCGACGCGTACGACTGGGAGGACCGCCTCGAACAGGCGGCGCGCGGCGAGCTCGACCTCGCCGGGGTGGCCGAGCGCGGGCTCGAGCACGCGCTCCGCTGGTACACGCCGGCGGCGCAGGCCGGCGCCGTCCGCAATGCGGTGCTCGGGACCCGGGCCCCCGGATAGACTTCGGTCATGGCTCTTCGCTGGCAGAACATCGTCATCGACTGCAGCGACCCGCTCCTGGTCGGGTCGTTCTGGAGCGAGGCGCTCGGCCTCGACCTGCACGGACCCGAGGATGGCGAATGGTGGATCGAGCCGGGCGGCGCGAGCCCGGACATCCTG
>PKWB01000019.1 GCA_003131685.1 Candidatus Dormiibacterota bacterium | reverse complement strand
CGGCGTGCGCATCGCGCTCGACGACTTCGGGACGGGCCATTCGTCGCTCAGCCGCCTGCGCGATTTCCCCGTCGACGTGCTGAAGATCGACAGGTCTTTCACCGCGTCGCTCTGCGGTCCGACGCAGTCAATCGGCTTCGCGCACTCGGTGTTCAACTTCGGCGTCGGCCTCGGTCTCAGGGTGATTGCCGAGGGTGTCGAAACCGAGGAGTGTCTTCGCGAGCTCCACGAGCTCGGGTGCGAGCTGGCTCAGGGATATCTGTTCGGGCAGCCGCTGGCGCCGCATGCGATGCGACGCCTGCTCGACCACAACATCGCGGTGCCCACGCCGCTGCCGGCGCTGGCCGCGTTATCCGCGGGCTCGGCCTTCCAGCCTCGCTGACCGGGACGCGTCAGGCGCTGTAGCCGCGCAAGACGCCGTCGACAACACGCTCGGCGAAATCGACGTCCAGGACACCCCCGAACATCAGCCGGAAGTACACGGGTCCGACCAGCAGCTCGGTCGCGAGCGCAACGTCCGCATCCGGACGCAGATCCCCCCGTGCGATTCCCCGCTGGATCACCCGCGCGACCTCGGCGCGGCGGGCAGCAACAACCGTCGCCCGAAAGGGGTCCCCGATCGCAGGGTTGCTCGCGATCTGCGCCAGCATCGCTTTGATGACCGGGCCGAAGTCCGTCTCGGTCAGGGCTCGCATCGGGTTGGTGACCGCCGCGAGCAGCTCCTCGCGGGTGTTTCCCGACTCGGCGACCGCGATGTGCGGCGCGGCGAGCTGGCTCAGCAGCTCCTGGGCCAGTGCTTCCTTCGACGGCCAGCGCCGGTAGATGGTCGCCTTGCCCACGCCGGCCCGGGCGGCGACATGCTCCAGACGCATTTCGGCGAAGCCCTTCTCGATGAGCAGCTCGCGCGCCGCGGTGAGGATGGCCTGGTGGGCGCGCTCGCTTCGGGGCCGGCCGGCACGCTCCGGGGCAGGGACCGCAGAGCCCGGCGCCGAGCGGGCGGAGGGTTTGGTTTTCACCTGATCAGCTATAATACGAAACGCATCGTATCGATGTATGGAGAACTAGAAATGACGACACAAGACGACACCCGCATTGTTGCGCTCATCGAGCGCGCCGAGCGCGAGACACCCTTCTGCGACTGCGGCGAGCCCGTGGCCGCGATCGCTCAGAACCGTGAGATCTGGCTTCGCTGCACGGCGCTGAAGACCTCCACCGGCGGCACCCTCCAGCGTCTCCTCACCACGCTCGCATCTACCGGGCACACGCGCAGGCTCCTGATCGACCGGGTCTAGAGCCGCGACCGAGCCGGCCCAGGCCGATCGGACCCCGCCTCCCGATCAGACCGTCAGCACCTCGATCTGGCCCTCGCGGACCCGGGATTCCAGCTGCGGCAGCGGCGGCAGTGCGTCCGGCATGTGCTTGAAGAGAACGCTGCCGTCGAATCCGAACGCCGCGCTGTGGCAGGGACAATCGAGACGGCGCGCGGTCGCATTGAGCTGGAGCAGGCAGCCGAGGTGGGTGCAGACACCCGACAGGGCTGCGATCGCTCCTCCTCGGTTCACGACGAACCCGCGGACCGAACCGGTGTCGAAGGTGCGTGCGGTTCCTACCGGAACGTCTGAGAGACGGGCCACCGCCGTCCAGGTGGCACCGACCGGGAGCAACTCCTTCTGCGCCGTCGACGGGCTGGCGAGCCGATCACCGATGACCACGCCTGCGGCCGCGGTGGCGACCGCAAGCCCGCCGCCGGCGAGCAGCGTGCGCCTCGACACCCGCGCCGACATCGGCACCTCGCCTTGTGTCTCTCGCGCGATCCGCTGCCTGAGGGACTCGACGAACTGAGGATCCGGGAGTCCAGCACCGGGGCTCGCACCCTGCAGCTCGATCGCGGCAGCCAGAACCTCGGCGTCCTCCTCGGCCCCTCCGAAACGGCGGGGGCTGCGATCGTGGAGCAGGTCGTCGACCCAACGGCTGACCCGGCGGATCCGGCGGTTCATGCGCCCACCTCCTGTCCCAGCACGGCGGCGCGCTGCAGCGCGCGGTACTGGACGACTCGAGCGTTGCCGGCACTGATCCCCATCCTGGTCGCGGTCTCCCCAACCGAGCAGCGCTCGAGGAACCGGAGCTCCAGGACACGTCGATAGTTGGGGGGCAGCTTCGCGAGGATTCGGCGGATGCGAGGCAGCGGATCCGCCGCAGCTGGCGCCGGACCCTCCGCTGAGACCAGGTTCTCGTCGATGGTCGTCACCTGAACGCCGAGCCGGCGCCGCCAGTGGCCGGCGAGCGTGGTCCGTGCAGTCATGACCAGGTAGGTGTGGACCTCCCCGCCAGACGCGCTCGACCTGAGGCGAGGGAGGGCTTCAAGGAACACCTGCGACGTGAGGTCCTCGGCGTCGTGCTGGTTGCCGACCTTCAGATAGAGCAGGCGATAGATCGACGCCACGTGGTCGCGGTAGACCCGCTCCCAGTCGAGCGGTCGATCGCCGTCGATCACGTGGAACACCCCGGGTTCCCCAGGCTGCGGTCGCATGTCCATACCCATCCCTATGCAGGGCGTTACACCGCCTGTTCCCTGACCGGATCTGAACGCTGCCACCCGGATGCGAACACCGGCGCGGTGGTAATCATGAGTGGTGGGCGGCGCCGACCGGCGGATCGGCGCCACCCGGGCGGAGGGTGAGGTGCGTTGATGAAAGCGTTCACCAGTACATAGGGGCCGCGTTACACGCGTTGCGCGCACAGCGTGTCAGTGCGTGTCTCGACCCTGCGTCACCTGTAACCGCGCGCATATGCATGTGTGTCAGAACACTCGGAGGTGCACAAGCGCTTTCGAGCACAACGCACACATCAAGGAGCGCGACCATGCACCGACTGATCACACGAGTTTCCGAACATCGAGGGCTGGTGCTGCTCGCCGGCCCTGCCGCGGGCGTCACGCTCCTCGCGGCCGCATGTGGCAGCGCAGTCACCACCGGGCCCGCGTCCGCAGGGTACGGATATTCCGCCGCAAATGGGACCGCGAACGGGACAGGAGGGACCGCCGCCGGAGGCAATCCATATGGCAGGGCAGCGGCGCCGGCTGGGTCGGCGTCGCTGAGGGTTGCAATGTCCGGGATCGGTTCATTCCTCACCGACGGCAACGGCCGCACGGTGTACCTCTTCACGAAGGACAGCGGCACCATGTCGTCGTGCTCGAGTGGCTGTGCAAGTGTGTGGCCTCCGGTCACGACGTCAGCACACATCCAGGTCGGAAGCGGCGCGTCCGCGTCGCTGCTGGGCACAACGCAGCGCGCCGGTGGCCAGACGCAGGTCACGTACAACGGGCATCCGCTCTACTACTTCGTCGGTGACGCCCAGCCCGGTCAGACCAACGGTGAGCACCTCAACGAGTTTGGCGGCCTGTGGTACGCGGTGTCGCCGAATGGCATGCAGGTGAGCGCATGAAGCACATACATGCCGGCATCGCAGACGAAGGAAAGGGGATGACGAGACTCGACCGCAGCCCGACATCCGTGCTCCGCATGCTCTTTGGCGTCGTCTGGCTGGTCGACGCCTTCTTCAAGTGGCAGCCCGGTTTCCGCAGCGGCTTCACGCCAATCATCCAGAGCATGGTGAGCAGTCAGCCGGCGATCATCCGGCCGTGGTTCCAGTTCTGGGCACTCCTGGCGACGCACACGGGCCAGCTCCTTCCCGACGCAACCGCGATCACGGAAACCGCGCTCGGCATCGCCCTCATCATCGGTATCGCGCGCCGCCCTGTGTACGTCGTCGGCGCGATGTATGCGCTGTTCGTCTGGGCGGTCGGCGAAGGTTTCGGTGGACCGTACGCTCTCGGGAGCTCGACCGATGTGGGAGCGGCGCTGATCTATGCCTTCGTGTTCGCCTGCCTGTTCATTCTCGACCGGCGCCCCGACGTGAGAACCCTCAGCCTGCAACGCATCTCGGTGCCGGCGCACAGCGAGGACGTGGATGCTCGCCAGGCCCTGGCCGCACTCGAGGAGACGGCGGCGATCGAAGCCCTGCGCAGGCCGGTCGTCAACAGTTCGACGCAGGCACGGCGATAGCAGGCCGGCGTCTACGGCTGCTCGTTCAACCAGCGATAGCGCGGATCGAAGTACACGCGCATCGCACGCTGCTCCCCGGCCAGGATCCACAGGTAGTAGAGGTCGTGGCCGGGAGCGGCAACGAGCGGATGGAACCCCGACGTGATGGCCGCCGCCTCGCCATCGCGCGCCATCCACAGGTCCTCGCGCCCGCCGTCGATGTCGTATCTCGCCTGGATCGCAAAGCCGCTGTCTGGGCGGAGCCGGTAGTAGTAGACCTCCTCGAGCTGCGCCTCCTCCGCGGACTCGCGGTCGTGGCGGTGCGGCGGAAACGACGACCATGTTCCGGTTCCCACATGCACCGTCTCGCCGACGATGAGCCGCGACGCCTGGTCGTCAGGTCCGAGGATGTTGCGCACGGTGCGGCTCCAGTTGTCGCGTCCGACCACCGTCTCGACCTGCGCCGCCGCCGTGATGACACGGGCGGCACCTGGTTCCTGCGAACCGGCAGGCGCGGCAACGACGACGAGGGTCAGCGCGCTGGCATCGCCGTCGCCCACCGGCACCATTTCCACCGACGCCGCGGGCGGCACATACACGGCATCGCCGGCTCCCTCGAAGACGTCGGTTCGGCCGCCCGCCACACCGTGATCCTGACCGTCGAGCACGACGCGTGCGCGCCCCGAGAGGATCATCACCAACCGTTCGGCGCCCGGTCCCAGCACCAGCAAATCGTCGGGCCGAGCCTCGACCAGGTCGAGCGAGATGAACTGTGTCTGCTCGCCGGCGCGAATCAGTGAATTGACATTCACGACGCCGATGCGCGATCCGGGTCGGGGATCATCGCCTCACGCACGAATGCGTTGAGGTCGCCACACGCCGCACAGAACTGGCGCAATGTGCGCCGGGTCGCGCCGTAGCCATCGAACTGCTCGATGCTCAGGCCATCCTCACGGTACGCACGGTGGAAGTCCGGGAAGTGCGCCAGCAACTCGTCGACAACGCGCGGATCCACCGGGATGTCGATGCGCGGGATCACCTTGATATCGCTCGCGTTCAACCGCTTCTGCCACGCGTAGGTCGGAGACACGACCGCATCCGCGCCGATGAGCTCGCTCCAGTGCATGTGGTTGCGGAACGCCGCGGAGAGCAGACGGATCCGATAGCCACGCTCGCGAAAGATCGCGTACGTCTTCTTGAACACGGCCACGCCGGCCCATTCGAGAAAGCCCGGATCGACAGTGATCCCGTCACGCTCCATCACCGATTTGAGCCAGTCGTCGAGCCTTCCGACCATGATCGTGCAGACCGGTCCCATCGACGCGATGTCCTCTCCGTCGGCCTCGCGTCGACGCAGTCCGCGCTCGACTGCCTCCGCGACGGCGATGCACTGCGGGAGCGTGAAACAGACGGTCGCATTGATGCTGACGCCCTGCGAGGTCGCCTCCTCGATGGCCGCGATACCGGCACGCGTGACCGGGATCTTCACGATCATGTTGGTCGCAAGGCGGCTGAACGCCAGCGCCTGCCTGACGACCGCGTCGCTGTCGCGAAAGAAGCGGGGATCGGTCTGGATCGAAAGGCGCCCGTTGCGCCCCTGGTGCGTCTCGAAGATCGGCTCGAGGAGCTTCGCGGCCCGGATCGACAGTTCCTCGACGAGCCTCCACGCGATCGTGTCCTCGGTGGCGGTCGGAAGCTCGCGCAACAGGGCCTCGGTTCGCGGTGCCCAGGTGGCCCGGTCTCCGGCGAGCACGGCCGCCGCGATCACCGGATTGCACGTCGCTCCGACCGCGCCGTTCTCGATGGAATGGGTCAGCTCATCGATCGCGGCGGAGTCGTTCCAGAGGCAGGTCGGCGTGGTCTGCGTCATCTCGAGCAACGGACTGCGGTAGGTGACGCTCGTCTCGGGAGGTGGCATCGTCCACACGAGCCTACACTCACCGCGCCGCGACCCTCGCAGCCCCTGTGCGCCGAGCCTTTCGCGCGCGGCGCGGTTAGATCTTCCGGGCGCTCCGCCGGCGGCCGCGCGATACCGCGGCAATCCCGCTGCCCAGGATGAGCATCGCGGCGCCGAGCAGGGTGTGTGGCCCGGTCTGACCAGCTCCGGTGTCGGGGACGGTGACCGCCGAGACGACCGAGAGCACGCCGAGCTGGCCGCTGCCGACCGCGCTCGACCCGTTGTAGCCGGCGTTACCGGAGTACGTGGCCTTCACCGGGTATGAGCCGGGAGGGAGGGTGACCGTGGTGGTGCAGCTGGTCGCCGGGAGTGTCGCCGTGCACAGGACGATCCCGCCCGAGGTGAAGGTCACGGTCCCGGTGGCGCTCGGCGGCAGGCCCCACGCGGACACGGTCACGGTTCCGCCGCTGGTCGTCTTTCCGGGCGAGACGGTCACCGTGATCGCGGTGTCAGCCTTGATGACCGTGAAGGCTGCGCCGGTCGCGGTGGCGGGGCTGTCGTTGACGTCGCCGGAATACGAGGCGGTGACCGGGTAGGTCGCGGGCGTGAGCGTTGCCGGGGTGTCGCAGCCGGTTGCGGTCAAGGTTGCCGTGCAGAGGCCCATGGTGCCCGACGTGAAGGTCAGCGTGCCGGTTGCGCCGGCGGGCAGTCCGCCGGCCGAAACCGTGTCGGTGGTGCCATACACGATCGTGGCGGGCGATGCCAGCTCGGTGAGCGTGACCGTGTCCTTGGTGACCGTGAAGCT
>PKWB01000074.1 GCA_003131685.1 Candidatus Dormiibacterota bacterium | reverse complement strand
ATGGTGTGTGACCTGCGCCGTCGCAATCCGCGCTGGGGGCCGTGGCGCCTGGTCCACGAGCTGCGCCGCCAGGGTGTGGCCGGAATTCCAGGACGTACCAGCATCTATCGCGTGCTGGACCGCAACCAGCTCATCGAGCCTTTCGCCCGGCGTCGCCGGCGCGCGCTGTACCGGTTCGAAGGTTTCAGGATAAGTTCCTTAGTACCGCTTTGGATCATGGGACGAGCTCGCGCCTTTTGAGTTTGGGCCAATCTTGTCAGAGGGCCTGGCACCCCCGACGGCCTGAGGTTGTTGCGGCGCGTCAACGGCCCGCACGCGTGTCGCACAGGCATCCACCTCTTGGAGGCTGGAAACTGTTACATTGATAGGAATGTCCGATCTTCGGAAGAACGTACAGTCGACGGGACCTCAGCGACGCGGTGTTGGCCGTTCGCTGCGGACGCTCGGCACAGAGTTGGACCGCCTGGATGAAGCGGTCGCGGACCGGTTTGGCCTGCACCGAACTGATTTGCGTTGTTTGGAGATCGTCGGTCGCGAGCGGGCTATCTCTGCGGGTCGGCTCGCCGCCCTCGCAGGATTGAGTACCTCAGCGGTTACGGCAGTCATCGACCGCACCGAGCGGATCGGCGATCTCCGCCGGAGTTCGGATCCGGAAGATCGCCGCCGCGTTCTCGTCATCCTGACGGAGCAGGGTCGTGAGCGTGGAAGGCTAGCCTTCGCCGGATTGATGAACGAAACAGAGCGATTGCTGTCCCGATACTCCGCTCGCGAACTCGATCTCCTCGCTGATGTCCTAGAGAGGATCATTGCGGCGGTCGGCGCCCAAGCTGAGATCGCCGTGCGTCAGGCGGCCCACAGCAGGGCCACCGCGAATCGTCTCGTGAACTCCGGCGCGACGCAGCGAGGAAATCGGTGATCGGATACCTCCGCTTGGAGCTGGCCCGAACCGTGCGCGACGTGCGCTATCTCGTGCTCGCCATCGGTGCGCCCGTGGGATTCTACCTCCTGTTTGCGGCCGTCTTCGGCGGTCAGACGAATGGTGCGCCTGACACCTTCGGCTTGCCGGCCAGCGTCGAGATCATGGTCGCGATGGCGACATTCGGCGCGATGTGGGCAGCGTTGTCATCAACCGCCCCGCGGCTCGCGCGCGATCGCGAGGGTGGCTGGCTAACGTTTCTCAGCACCACGCCGCTGCAACCGCTCTGGGTTCTCGCCGCGCGGATTGCGGCTGGGTTGTTGGTGGCTCTGCCGGCAATCGTCGCGGTTGGGATCACCGGCGTGCTTGCGCACGGCGTCCAACTCAGCGCTGGGCAGTGGGCCGCAGGGCTGGTGCTGCTCTGGGTCGGCACACTCCCGTTTATCGCACTCGGGATCGCCATCGGGTCGCTGACGAGCAGCACCGTCGCCTACGCGCTGAGCACCGGGTTCTACTTCGCCTTCGCCGCACTCGGTGGGTTGTGGGTGCCTCCCGGGATACTCTCGCCGACATTACGCGACGTGGCCATGACACTGCCGTCATACAACCAGGCTGCGCTTGGCTGGGAGGTTGCGTCCGGCGGCCGGCCGACCGCGGACAACGTCGTGGTGCTCGCCGCCTGGACCACTGGACTGGCTCTCCTTGCCCTTGCTGCGCAACGGCACCCCCGGCGACGGGCGACAGAGCCAGCGGCCGTGGAGGTCGATGCAAACGAGACGATCAGCCTGGGCGGGCTGAGTAAGCGGTTCGGGGAGGTCATGGCTGTCGAAAAAGTCGACCTGCAGGTATCCCGAGGCTCGACGGTGGCCCTGTTGGGGCCGAATGGCGCTGGTAAGACCACCACGATCGCCCTCCTGCTCGGCATCCTCGAGCCCAGCTCCGGATCCGCGCGCCTGTTCGGGTCGACTCCGAATTCGGCGACCCGCTCGGGTCAGGTCGGAGTCATGCTGCAAGACAACCAGTTGATGTCCGGCGTTCGCGTGGGAGAGTTGATACGCTTCTTCCGCAGTCTGTATCGGGGTCCAGTCGACCAATCAACTCTCCTGGGTATGGCGGGTATCGGTGACCTGCTGCGGCGTCGAACCGACCTACTGTCTGGAGGTCAGGCACAACGCGTCCGTTTCGCGTTGGCGGCTATCGGGAATCCACAGTTGCTTGTGCTCGACGAACCAACGGCGGCGATGGACGTCCGAGCGCGGCAGACTTTCTGGGCGGGGCTGCATGCCGACACGAGCCGCGGCGCCACCGTGTTGTTCTCTACGCACTATCTCCAAGAGGCTGACCACCATGCTGATCGCGTCGTGGTCATGCGATCAGGGCGCATCGTTGCCGACGGTACACCTGAAGAAGTCAAAGCCGCTGGAGGAGCCGGGCGCGTGGTTCGTTTTCAAGTGCTGGACCGTGCCACCGACCGTTTCGACAGACTCCCGGGGGTGACGTCCGTAGAGAGGAACGGACGCACTGTCACGCTCCACACCGGAGACGCCGACGCCACCGTCTGGGGTCTCTTCCCGCTCCGCGATGCGGTCAGTCACCTGGAGGTTGGCGAGGGAGATCTTGAAGCCGCGTTCTTGAGCTTGACGGCGCCCGCCGATCGTCCGTGATCAGTGTCGTGGATCGCATGCTGCGACCACGACTCACCGATCCAGGATCGCCGGGCGGCATTCGAGGCTCGCGCATTACGTGCGAGGTTCATGAAGTTCTCCTTGTCCGTTACCTCGGCCCGTCCGGGCCGGTCATCACCTATGACGGCACTCGCTCGTGGGAGATAACAACATGACCGGATCTCTGCCGGAGGAAGCCGTAGCAGCAGCCTTCGTGGAGCAGCGCGGGCGCCTTGTGGCGGTGGCTTACCGGATGCTCGGGTCGCAGGCGGACGCAGAGGACGCGGTGCAGGAGGCATGGCTGCGGCTTGCGTGTCAAAACGCGGCCGCGATCGACAACTTCGGCGGCAGGCTGACCCCGCTGGTGGGCCGGATCTGCATTGACATGCTGCGCTCGCGCAAGACCAAGCCCGAGGTGTCGTACGACGACCGGCTGCCTGAGTTGGAGGTAACCGAGGACGACGGCGGAGGGCCCGAGGATGAGGTGCTGCTCGCTGATTCGATCGGACTGGCGCTGTTCGTGGTGCTCGGTACCCTGCGCCCCGCCGAGCGGCTGGCATTCGTGCTGCACGACGTGTTCTCGGTGCCGTTCGAGGAGATCGGTCAGATCATCGGCAGACCCACGGACGCGTCGAAGATGCTCGCCAGCCGGGCCCGCCGGAAGATGCAGGGCACGCATCGTTCCACCGATGAACGGCAGCAGCAGCGCGCGGTGGTCGATGCGTTTCTCGCGGCAATGCGGGAAGGAGACTTCGAAGGGCTGTTGCGGGTGCTCGACCCGGACGTGGTTTGCGCGCACCCACACCGCGCGTGGCGTGGTCGTCAAGATCGGAGCGACCGAGGTGGCCACTATGGTGCAGCCTGGGCGCGTGCTAGAACAACTGCGCAGCGCGTCCTCGTCAATGGTGAGCCGGGGATTGTGGCGTGGAGCGCGAAGGGCAGGCCGCTGGGCGTGATGGCGTGCACCGTGGTCGATGGTCGGACCGTCCAGATCCTGTCAGTGACTGATCCGAAACGCCTCGGGCCATGGACCTCCTCGGAGGTCCCGACGAGACGACATCTCGCTGAGATGTGGTGGTTCTCCCGGTCCAATCAACGGTCACGTCCTGGCTCGCCGAGGCCACGCCCGGGCTCGACGATGACAGCTTCTTTCGCGCTTCCCGGTGCGTCCAGAGCCTCTTCTCCGAGGTGGGGCTTGAACCGGGAACGCCACACGACGCTCGGCATTCTCAGTCCGGGAGATGACGGATCCCAGCACGCCGCACTGTGCTTGGCCTAACAAACGTCCGTCGAACCGGGCACCGTGACCTTTCTCGAGTGATCGCTCCAGACCTTCATTGCTTCGACCCAGCAGCCAGCTCGGCGTCCCGGACGATCTCGTAGGTGAGGAGGGCGAGGCTGTCACCAATGGTCCTGGTGTCGACGAGGCGCATGCATGTCTTGTCGCTGGTCTCGCCGAAAAGGCGGTCGCCGGCCCCCAGCACGACCGGGTAGACCATCAGCCGCAGCTCGTCGACGAGGTCGTGCTCCATCAGCGTGCGCACGAGGTGACCGCTGGCGGCGACGACGATTTCCCCGCCCAACTCTTTCTTCAACTTCGAGACCTCATTCACCACATCGCCCGTCAGGACCGTGGAGTTGTTCCAGGCGGGATCGACGAGCGTGGAGGACACGACGTACTTGGGCATGCTGTTCAACCTGTCCGCCCACTCGCCCGTTCGGGATGGCCACCGGGCTGCCAGGAACTCGTAGCTCCGCCGACCCAGTAGGAAGGCGTCGGCACCGAGGGCCTCGTCGAACCCGACCTTGGCCCACCCCTCGCGGTCCCTGTCTAACCACCCTCCGTGTCTGAAGCCCTCCTCACCGGTCGGGTCCTGGACGACTCCGTCGAGCGTGATGTTCTGACTGACGACGATCTTTCCCATTTCGGTTCTCCTTCGTGGCGTTGTTAGTTACAGCTGATGATGAGTGGCCGCCGGCAATCCCGGTAGATGGGGATGTCACGAGGTCGTCGTGACAAATGTGGACGGCGTCACGCCGTCGACGATGTAGACACCCCCGCAGGAACTGGGCGGTCAGCGATTGCCCAGTGCGCCTCAGCCGGTGTTTGCCGTGGCCAAGTCCCCGGGAGTGGTGCGAATTCGGTGGAGTTCTCACAACGTTGGTGCGCTCTGCGGCTAGTCCTTCCGTGAGCGCGTTGGCGAGCAACGCTGGACCGTCACGATGGAGCACACGATGACGAACCCAGCGACATATGTCGCCCCGCGACCAACCCGCGTTCATCGCTCGAGCCGCTAGGGAATCGCCAACGCGATCTGAGCCTTTTCGGACCGACAACGACGATCCATCGACCCCAGTGTCGGCGGCCACTGTCAGGCGCACAGCTTGGCGTGACAAATGTCATGGCGGGAAGTCCACATCTGCATCTGCTCCCCCAAACGGTGGTCAGAGACAATAAACGGCACATGGCGATCCTTCTCACGCCCGCCTCACCGGTGGCCGTCCGCACTCCAAAGGCATACCGTGGAGTAGTGGCACCACCGTTTGTTCGCGAACGAACTGCAGACGACCTCATTCGGCTCGCCTCTGCGGGCGCCATCGCCTTCAGCATCGCTGTTCCGCTGGTGACAGTGGTCCTGTTCGCGACGTTTGCGGCGGACATTCCCCGTTTTCCCGAAGCGGCGCTGGCCACAGCCTTGTACCTGCCCTTATACGTGCATCACGTGCGCTACGGTGTGCGCGGGGAGCGTCCGCGCCGCCTCCCCCTGACGCTCGGAGCGATGGCGGCCGTCATCGTCGGTGTCACACCACTCCTCGGGGCGGAGTGGTTCTACACCTATAGCGCCATCATCGCCTCAGTCCTAGTCACAACACGTCCGCGGTTCTCGTTTCCCGCTGTCGCGTTCACGCTGGTCGCTGTCGGGATCTGGGTCGCCCAGCTCCGCAATGATTCTGGGGTACCTCTTTACGGTGGGGGGCAAGCCGTCTTTTTTCCGATTGCGGTTGCCAACCGGGCTGCCGCTGTTTTCACCCTGGTGTGGCTTNNAGGGCGCGCTCCGTAGGGTCCAGTCAGCGCGTTTGGCTCTCGCCGAAGTTGCCCTCGAGTCCGAACGAAGCCGCATCGACATCGAGCTGAGCGAGTCGGTGGTCTCCGAACTCGAAGAAGTCATCATCAAGGGTATCCACGCTGAGGAAGCCGCCAGGCGGGGCTCGCCGAAGGTAGAGAAGGAGCTGGAGTCGCTCGTTAGAGGGTCCCGGCTTGCGCTGGCGAACGCTCGGCGGATCATTCGTCAATACACGATCGTCGCCCCGGCAGCCGAGCTCGAGAAGGCAGCCGTGCTACTTCGCTCCGCCGGCATTGAGGCCACGATCGAGCTCCCCGACATGCACCTTCCGGCAACATTGGACCAGTCGCTTCGATCTGCGCTGCAGGCGGCCGTCGCCCAGCTGCTGAGCGAGGAAGCAGCCGGTCCTGTCCTCCTCAAGCTTGAGTTTTCGAACGGCCGGTTCCAGCTGGAAACAGTCAGGCCGTCAAAAGTGGAACCAGCCGCATGACCGGCCTCCCACTCGATCGACCGACCGACATCTGGTGGAGCACGCGGCGCTCGAGAAGCCTGCTCGTGGCCGCGCTGCTCCCCTTCCTCGTCCTCGGGCCTTTGATAACCGCAGTGGGGCTCCAGGAACCGCCCCAATCATGGTGGCTTCTCGGACCTCTGGCGATCGCTATCGGAGCTCTCCAGCTTCGCCACAGCTTCGCCGCCGCACGCGGAGTCCTGCCAAGGGGTTGGCCGCTGACGCTCCTGGCCTTGGGCCTCCTCGTTTACGTACCCCTGCCCTGGTTCCAATGGGACTGGGCGAGTACGCAATGGATGTTCATCGCCTCGGTCGCGATGCTTCTGAGCGGCCGCGTCATGAAGGTTCTCATCGTTGCCCCGCTGCTCGGGACGTTCCTCGCAGCAGTGATCTCCGCGTGGATCGAGAGGGAAGCAATTCCATTGGACGCGTACTTCTTCTCCTACTGGGAAGTCAGCTTGGTCGGGGGAGCCGCCTGCCTGTACGGCACCACGCAACTGGTCCGAGCAGTTGACGGCCTCTTCGCCAGGCGAGCTGAGATGGCCGAGACGACCGTCGGACGAGAGCGGCTGCGGCTCTCGCGCGACCTCCATGATCTCTTGGGACAAAGTCTTTCGGCCGTCTCGTTAAAGGGCGACCTCGCCATCGCCCTGCTTCGCGGCGACCCGTCCGCGGCCGAAGCCGAGATACATGGTCTGACCCAGGTCGCCCGTGAGGCACTGCGAGACATCCGCCGCGTCGTCCGCGACGAGCACCCGGTGACGCTTCGAGGTGAGTCCCAGGGAGCAGCCGTGTTGCTGGCCGCCGCGAGCATCAACGCCCATATCGACGTGCAACTGCCAAATCTTGCTCCACAAGTCGATGAGCTATTCGGGTGGGCGACACGGGAGGGTGTCACGAACATGGTCCGGCATAGCCAAGCGGGCACCTGTTCGATCATGGCCGCTCGCCGGGAGAGCGTTGCGCTTCTCGAGATCGTCAATGATGGCGCTGGACCCACGAATGGATCTGGCACAGGCATCGACGGCTTGACCGAGCGCGCACAGGCGCTTTCAGGGCACGTCGCCGCCGGGTTGACCGGAGGCGGTCGATACCGCCTCGCTATCGAGGTTCCGGAGGCATTCGTGTGATACGCGTCCTTGTCGCCGAGGACATGCACCTCATCAGGGGAGCTTTGGTCGCCCTGCTGTCACGAGAGCTCGACATGGAAGTTGTCGCCGAGCTTGACCGCGGAGACCAGGTCCTTGACGCCGCCATCCGGACTCGGCCCGACGTGGCCGTGCTCGACATCGACTTGCCGGGAATGGACGGACTGACGGCCGCCGAGGCGCTCTACAGGAAGCGTCCCAGTTGCCAGATCCTCGTGCTGACGGGGCTGAGCCAGCCCGGCCATTTGCTCCGTGCGTTGAAAGTGCACGTGCGCGGCTTCATTTTGAAGGATGCGCCGGCGACCACGCTTGCCCAAGGTGTTCGGCGTGTGGCCGCCGGCCAGCGGGTGATCGACCCGGAGTTGCTGGCAGCGGCGCTGGAGACCGGAGAGAGCCCCTTGACGCCACGGGAGACAGACGTGCTGCGAGCGGCACAAGCGGGCACATCGACAGATGAGATCGCGAATTCCCTCGCCCTCTCCTCGACGACCGTCCGCAACTACCTGTCGAATGCGATCACCAAGGTCGGCGGTCGCAATCGAATCGACGCCATCCGAATCGCGCGGGACGCTGGCTGGCTCTGAGAAAGTCGGTATCCCAACGTTGCGCGGCTGCACGGTCCTCCGCGCAACTCGCTNNTCGCTAGCTGGCGGACACCCGGCGCTGACACCGCGGCACGGCGGCGTCAAATGCGTAGCAGGTTGAGCAGCTCATGCTCGCGACCCGGGAGTCGTCGTGTCCAGCAGGTTTGGGCTTCCGCCAATGACATTTGTCACGCTGAAGTATCGACATCAACATCTTCCTTGATCCCGCGCGATCGCGGATGGTTGGTCACGACGACCCCCAACAGGCTGGAACGAGGTGCGCTCAAGCGCCAGCCGACTCGGAGAGCAGGAACCCATGACCGATCTCAAGACCGGAACACGTGAGGACGGGCTGGAGGCCCGCTTAACCCTGACCGGCCGGCGCGTCGTCGTGTTCGGCGGCACCAGCGGGATGGGCGCGGCGACGGTCCGAGCCGCACGAGATGTCGGCGCCGATGTCGTGTCGGCAGGCCGACGCCCCCTGTCGGAGCGCCGGCAGGCCGAGGGTGTGCGCGAGATGGTCGTCGACAGCACCGACGAAGAGGCCGTACGTACCCTCTTCGAGTCGATCGGCGAACTGGATCATCTGGTCGTCACCGCGTCGCCCGGACAGTCCGGCAGGCTGCTCGACCAGGACCTCGCGCAGGCGCGGAGCTTCATGGATGGCAAGTTCTTCGGAAGCTGGACGTGTGCCCGCTATGCCGCCCCACGTTTGCGAGCTCGCGGGTCCATCACGTTCGTCACCGGCGGTTCCGTGGTCCGCCCTCGCATCGGCGCGTCCATGATCACGTCCGCATTCGCAGCTGTCGAAGGCTTGACGCGTGCGCTCGCCGTCGAGCTCGGACCACTACGGGTGAACGCGATTCGGCCGTCGTATACGGACACCGAGTTTTGGGGCTTCCTCTCGGGGGAGGAGCGGGAGGACTTTCGGCGGCGCGTCGCAGAGACCGCGCCGGTACGACGCGCGGGCGCGCCGGAGGATGTTGCTCAGGGCGCGATCTTCCTCATGACCAATCCACAGGTGACCGGGACGATCCTCGAGTTCACCGGGGGCGACACCCTCGTCGACAATGTGAACTGATGGTCCGCGAAAAGGAAACGAGAAAGAGGGGGAAGCAGACCACCGCTTGTGCGCCGCCGTCTCGAACTCAATGGAACTTATGAAGGAGACATCACGATGACCAGCCACCGAATCGGGACGCGTGAGGAGTGGCTCGCGGCGAGCGCTGAGCTGCTCAGGAGCGAGAAGGAGATCACGAGGACGAGCGATGAGCTCGCCCGACAGCGTCGGGAGCTCCCGTGGCTGCCGGTCGAGAAGGAGTACACGCTCCAGACCGCAGACGGGAGCAGGACGCTCGCGGAGCTGTTTGATGGCCGCTCGCAGTTGGTGGTCTACCACTTCATGTTCGGCCCTGAGTACGATGCCGGATGCCTCGTCTGCTCGTCGACCGCGGACAGCTTTAACGGCGTCCTCCCCCACCTCGAGGCCCGCGACGTGACCATGGTCTGCGTCTCTCTCGCGCCGATCGAGAAGCTGCTCGCCTATCGGGAGCGCATGGGCTGGAGCTTCAACTGGGCGTCCAGCAGCGAAAGCGACTTCAACTTCGATTACGGCGTATCGGCTGGAGAGGAGATGACGCACGGCCCGGACGCGCCGCTGATCCAGGCCGCCGAGCTCGGGTTTCTGAAGCTGCTGAACGAGCAGCCGCGGATCGCTTTCGAGAACGCGAGCATGAGCGGGACGGACCCCAAAGGCTATTTATCCCAGGGACACGGCTTCAGCACGTTCGCGCGCGAGGGCAACACCATCTACCGCTGCTACTCCAGCTATGCCCGCGGTACGGAGTTTCTGATGGGCTACTACGCGATCCTTGACCGCGCTCCGAAGGGCCGCGACGAAGACGACGGCGTCATGAGGCTTCGCCGCCACGACGAGTACGACCACGAGTGACGCGAACGAAAGAACTACTGCTGAGCGCTGCGTCGCAGACCTGTGCGGAACGTTAGTGAACGCGAGCAGTAACGCGAGTTGCTCCTCGCCTCGTCGGCGAGCTGAGGCGCACGCTCCGCTCAGCTTTTGGGCATGTTCCGCCCCGGACGAAGCGGGGTGGAGTTTTCCCCGCCGCGCCGATGATGTCCCTTCGCCAACCGGCGTCGGAGACTGTCGGCGCGGGCGGGAGGCAATCGAGATCGGCGGGAGCGACCTGCGCGGGTCGGTTGGAATCCGCGACACGGTGAACTCCGAGATCGAGGATGTCGGCGCATTTGGGGTAGCGACTGGCCAGCCAGCGAAGGTCACCGGAATCCCCCATCCGGCCAGAGGCCGCTTGACGGTGGCTCGAGCGACACGGGCGCAGATCGTCGAGATCGAGTGTGACGAGAGGCCTGGCTGCTCGACATCGGAGTGCTCGTGGTAAGCGTGGACACGACCGGATCCGCTCCTCAAGTCCAGAACCACGACGGCGACCCGGCGAGCGTTGCCCAGGGATTTGCAGCAGCACGAAACCGCCCGGGCATCGTAGTGCTGCTCTTCGTGCTCGCTGGACTCGCCTGGTGGTCGACCGCCAAGCAGATGGCCGGCATGGACGCTGCTCCGGGAACTGACCTTGGAACTCTCGGATGGTTCATGGGCGTCTGGGTGGTGATGATGGTGGCGATGATGTTCCCGTCAGTCGCACCGACGGTGTCGTTGTACGCGCACATGACGCGGCAGCGCAGCCCAGTGCGACCGCTTCTTTTAACAGCGGCCTACTTGCTGGTGTGGTCCGCCGTTGGGCTGCTCTCGTACGTCTCCTTCGAACTCGGCAAAGGCTGGTTCGGTGTACATCTGTCGTGGGCCACCGGTGGCCGGTGGCTTGCAGCTGCCGTCCTCGCGGCGGCCGCAGTCTACGAACTGACACCGTTGAAAAACGCCTGCTTGTCGAGATGCTGCAGCCCCATCGGGCTTCTGCAAAGCTGGCGTGACGGATCGGCCGGGGCGATCGACATGGGAGCCCGGCATGCCGCTTGGTGCATCGGATGTTGCTGGACACTCATGGCAGCTCTCTTCGCACTGGGCGTGATGAGCCTCGAGTGGATGGCGGTGACCGCAGCACTCATCACGGCTGAAAAAGTCATCCCATGGCGGCGCTCGGTCCGAGGCTTCACGTTCGCGATCCTGCTGGGACTGGCAACGATGGTGGTGGTAGCTCCGCAGGCGCTGCCCGGCCTGGTCGTGCCTGGCAGCGGGAGCTCAAGCACGATGGGATGACGAACGAGTAGTGGTGCACACCACACCGAACCCGGACGGGAGATTCCCATGAGACGGCTATATTCGTCGTTGGAGAGCAGACCATGAGCGACTGGAACACCGGCATCATTGAAGAGTTCCGTGCCAACCAAGGGAAAGTGGTTGAGTTCCAAGGCTTTACGGTGATCCTCATCCACCACGTCGGCGCGAAATCCGGCGTCGAACGGGTGAATCCGCTTGTTTGCTACCCGATGTCGGATGACGAGTTCGCGGTTATGGCATCGAACGGCGGAGCAGCGACCAATCCCGACTGGTACTACAACCTGAAGGCCTATCCGAAGATCACAGTTGAACTCGGTACGGCAGTCTTTGCCGTCACGGCCAGGGAGCTCGAAGGCCGGGAGCGTGAAACGGTGTGGACGAGAGCGCTCAACCCCCAACTTGGGGAAGCGCAGCAGAGGACCACGCGGACGTTTCCCATCCTCCTACTCACACGGATTCCCTGACGCCACGTGAGACGAGCCCTCGGCCTTGCCCAACGGTGGACAAGGTCAGGAGACATCCACGATCTCCGCGCTGATCGCGTCCCGCTCTGCGATGGATTGGTCGTGGGCGGTAGAGGGCGATGTGGGGACGTGGGAGGACGACAGTCACGGTCGGGGCCGGATCTGGAACTGTTCGCCGGACGTTGTATCGAGGCAGGGTGACCGCAATCCACATTTGTCACACTCAAAATCCTCACATCCACATCTACCCGCACGTCCTGGTGTTGCTCACAATGTGGAGGATGAGAGGTGTGGTCGAGAGAACAGCGATGATTGCCGCCCTTCGTGAGGTGTCCTCGACGGACGTCTCGGTAACCGATCGCCACGAACGAAGGATGCCATGACAATTGCAGAGAGTCCGTCCTCATGACCGCGGCCACCCGCGGCCCGCGGCGGGCACTAGTCGAGGTGTCCTTGAGCACAGGCGCGTGGCGCACACACGCCGGCAGGCGGCGACCTTCGACGCACTCTGAATTGCGATCCACGCCGCCGTTGAAGTTATCGGCAGCCGGGCAAGATGGAGGCCAAACAAACTGATGGCATCTCACGCAGTCGGCACGCGAGACGAATGGCTCGCAGCGCGCCTCGAGCTCCTTGAAGCTGAAAAGGAATTGACGCACCGCAGCGACGAACTTGCGCGACGGCGGCGTGACCTGCCCTGGGTGCAGGTTGACAAGGACTACCGGTTCGCGACCGAAGACGGCGATGCGTCGCTGCGCGATCTCTTCGGCGGGCGTTCGCAGATGCTCGTCTATCACTTCATGCTCGGCCCTGATTGGAACGAAGGCTGTCCGAGCTGCTCGGCGATCGCCGACGGCTTCGCCGGCAGCATTCCCCATCTGGAACACCACGATGTGGCGTTCGTCGTGGTGTCGCGCGCCCCGCTCGACGCGCTCGTCGCGTACAAGCGGCGCATGGGATGGGACTTCCGTTGGGTCTCGTCGTATGGCAGCAGCTTCAACTACGACTTCCACGCCACGATCGAT
>PKWB01000160.1:3410-27659 GCA_003131685.1 Candidatus Dormiibacterota bacterium | reverse complement strand
CAGGTGCAGCGTTTTGCGCGCTTTGGTCATTGCCACGTAGAAAGCAAGGGGGAAGCTGAGCTGAGGTTCACCTGGTCACAGCCAAGGATTACCACGTGGTCAGCCGAAAGACTCTGGAGCCCACGATCGATATTAGCTCGACCGGCAGACCCTTCCGGGGCCCTCGACGTGTTCTTGATCATCGTCATCCGATGGTGCACCGCCAAGAGGGAACGCGTCTAGATCCGCGGCGAGACGCGCGGGGTCTGCAACACGAAGGATTTCCGACAGCGCCGCCGCGCGTTCCTCCGCCGTCCGGTCGGGAGCAACCACGATGTCGTGAACCTTCCGGCACTTTGCAGCGCTCTCCCGTGGACCTACTCAGAGCTGGCCCGTACGTTCTCCGGCTGCTTAAACCACCACCGGAATCCTCGCCCTGCGTACAACTCGTCCTTATAGCGAGGGACGAGGTGGCAGTGGGCGTGCGGGACCGCTTGGCCTCCTACGGGCATGACGTTCCAGCCGACGTTCCAGCCATCAGGGTGGCGCTGCCGGTCAACCGTCGCGAGCACATCGTTGAGGAGTGAGCGTGTTGAAAGCCACTCGGCCTCCGTCATCTCGAAGGGCGTCTCGCGGTGAGCGAACGGCAGCACCATTGCCGAACCCTCTGGAGCCTCTCCCGTCCACACCGCGTAGCAATGCTCGTCCGCAACAATCACGTCGCCCTGATCCGGCAGGCAAAACGGGCACGTCGCCTCCGAATGTTCCAATGTGTCTTTGCTCACACTGCCAGCCTCCTTGTCGATCCAGCGCTCGCCATAAACAACGAGCGCCAAGGTGGTCAGGAGATCGTCACGTGACGCCCTGGGGACGTCGAACACAAACCACACTCTGCCCACGTTGCAACTGCACTGGGGTCGCTGCTTATTTCATTATCGCCGCGCGTAACGCGTCGACCTCCGCTTGGAGAGCCTCGACGGGCATCGCCGGCGGCTCATGCTCGGGAAAAGGAAACGGCCATCCTGGGCTAGGGTCGTCCGCGTAGCGCGGCACGATGTGCGTGTGCAAATGGGGTACAGAGTTGCCGAGCGTGTTGTAGTTGAGCTTCACAGGCTGAAACACGCGCTCCAGAGCGCGGCCGACAATTAGGAGCTCACGCCAGTAACGGTCAGCCTCGTCCTCCCCGAGTGCCGTCGGCTCTGCGACATGTCTGCCTCGCCACATCACCACTGTCAGCCCGCGCTGAATGGGCCTGCGCCGCAGGTAGGCATCCCCGACCTGTCCCGAGAAGAAGCGAACGCCATCCTCGGTGACTTCGGGGCGTCCCTCGGCACACATCGGGCATCCCACTCCGCGGTGAAACTCATAAAAGGAGTCCGACCATTTCACGCCCGCACCGTACTACGACCTTTCGGGCCTAGGATGGCTCTATGCCTGAAACGCCCGAACAGCTGTACGAGCGAGCGGCCGCTGCACTGCGCATGCCTCCAGTCCATGAGTGGGACACCTTTCCGTTCGATGGCGACATGCGACCACGGCAGTTGCGTCCCCCAGCGGATGCAGATCCGCCGCGGAGCGGAGCGCAGGGAGTCGAGTGCGATAGTTGCAGCAAGGCCGACGTGGACTACCTCTGGACAAACGAGCGCTGGCGTCTCTTCGCACCCCAACCGAACGGCCTCCCGGTCGTTGTGCTACTTGAGGCCCGCGAACACTATGCGGAGCCCGGCGATCTTCCCGACGAGCTCGCGAGCGATCTGGGCGTCATGGTGGCGCGAGTCGAACGTGCCGTGCGATCTTTGCCGGGGATCGGGCGAGTGCACGTGTGCCGCTGGGGCGATGGGAGCGAGCACCTCCATTGGTGGTTCATGGCAAGACCCGCGCGCTTCTCGCAACTGATCGGGAGCTTTGCCGCCGTGTGGGACGACGTGCTTCCCCCTACGCCGGATGTCGTTTGGCGATCGAATTTGGATCACGTCGTCCAACGACTTCGCGACGAGAAGGACCGGCGTGCGCCTAGCACTACCTGACCGAACGTCGTGTCGCTGTTTCGGAGACGTCCAAAGTTGACCGTGCCGACAAACGGTCGTGCGTGAGGCGTGTGAGTGACGTGCCTATGGCGTCGCCGCAAGCCATTTTCCGCACAGAGCGGCTTATCGTACGCCCCTACACGGCCAAGGATCGAAGCTTCGTCCTCGACATGTACTCGCGGCAGGAGGTTCAGCGGTTCATCGGCACGCAGAGGCCGCTAGAGAGCATGGAGGAGGCCGCCGCCCTCCTGATGCGCTGGCGTTCCGCGAACAGTATCAACCCACTGCTTGGGATCTGGGCAGTGACTCTTCGCGCCACCCGCGAGCCGGTCGGAACTGTCATGCTCAAGATGGCGCCCCTATCCGCCGATGCTCAGCCGATGCCGCTGTCCGACGACTACGAAGTTGGCTGGCACCTCCATCCGGACTACTGGGGTCACGGCTATGCCACCGAGGCTGCGGCCGGCGCTCTTCAGCGCGGTTTCGAGGCCGGAATCGCTGAGATCGTTAGTGTGATGCACCCTGACAACGCACCCTCTCGACGGGTAGCTCAGAGACTGGGCATGGTCTATGTGGGCCGTACGCGGCGGTATTACTCGGCGGAGGCCGACGTCTACCGCGCCACCGCTGCCGATACTCCGATGCTCACGAACTGATGAGTGGCCAGAAACGTAGCAGAGGCGACGCCGTCGGGATTACCGAATTGCGGATTCGTGCTTACCGACGTGGCGATACCGCTGCCATCCGCAACCTTCATGAGGTCGCGCTCCGCCATGCCGGCGCATTCGTCGAGGGGCCGCTGGGTAAACGCTGGGACACCGATCTTGATGACATTCCGACTGCCTACCTAGCGGGGGGTGGGCAGTTCCTCGTCGGTGAGGTCGATGGCCGAGTCGTCGCCATGGGCGCTTTACTTATGCTCGATGAACGCCGAGGTCAGATCAAGCGAATGCGTGTCAGCCCTGATCAGCAACGCCGAGGTTATGGCAGGTCGATCCTTGTCCGTCTGGAAGAATTCGCAGTCGCGCGCGGTCTTCAGACACTGGTTCTCGATACAGCGCCGGTGCAGCACGCCGCGCGAGCCCTCTATGCGTCCGCGGGCTACCTCGAGGTGGCCCGAGCACAGCGGAACGGATTCGACCTGATCTTCATGGAGAAGACTCTCCCTCCTATCTGAAGAGCCATGGCAATTATCGTCACCCTCGCCGATCGACCAGAGTTGGCCGACTCCGTGCGCGCCATGCCCACCGGACTACCGGCGTTCATGCTCAACGATCCGATGGGCTGGATCTTCGCGTCCCTGGCTTCCCTGTTTCCTGCCTATCAACTCGCGCTTGTCGATGACGATGGCACCGTCATCGGACATGGACACTCGGCACCAATCCCGTGGGACGGAACGCCGGCCGACTTGCCGGACCAAGGCTGGGACGACGTCCTGGGACGTGCTGTCCGAGCGCATGTGGCTCGCCGCCCGACACCCGCCGTTGCCGCCTTTCAGGTCGCCGTACTACCAGCACGGCGGGGCCAGGGCCTCAGTCGGCTTCTCGTCTCGGCGATGCGGGAAAATGCCCGAGCGCGCCAGCACACGGATCTGGTCGCACCTGTGCGTCCAAGCGGCAAGGACGCCGAGCCAGCAACTCGGTTGGAGGAATACGCACAACGCGTCCGCGACGATGGGCTACCCGTTGACCCTTGGCTCCGGGTGCATGCTCGTCTCGGTGCGACGATTATCAAGGTCTGTCCAGCGTCGATGGCCATCGCGGGGTCGTTGGAGCAGTGGCGGGAGTGGACGGGCTTGCCATTCGATCGAGATGGCACGCTGATCGTGTCGGGCGCCCTCGCGCCGGTGCACGTTTCGCTCATCCACAATCACGCGGTCTACGTGGAGCCGAATGTTTGGATGCACCATCGTCTGGCGTAAGGCGCTTCGCCTTGTGATCGGAAACTGGTCTGACCTTCCAGATTCCGGAACCTATTTCCTACGGTAAAGCGGCCGCAGATTCACTTCTCAGCTCTCCACGCGAAGGCCGGGGCAGCCCAGACCACCTACCAACTTCATCGCAATCTCCCTTTCGCCGATCATGTTTGATGCCATGAGGGTACCGACAATCACGCAGATCGCCAGATCAGCCACGGCCATGGGTACCACAATAGGGACCGTGGACTCCTCCCAAGCGTCCGTTATCCAGCAGATCATCGCTGCCCTCCAAGTCCACGGTTCTAAAGATGACGACGAACTCGCCACCCTGACCGGCAGGAGTCGCCAACACATCAACGCCGCCGCGCGCCGTCTAAAGCGACAAGGCATCCTCACCAGAGCAATTGGCCCAACCGGCAAGCTCGCCAATACGCTCGTCCCGGGATCAGACTACGGGCCTCTAATCCGGCCGCCCAGGCCTCAGCCCTCTGACTTCATCACCGAGGATGCCGTGAAGCAGGCAGTCGCGGACCATCTCGAAGCCGCTGGCTACGTCGTAACCGTGATGTGGGGGCGAGAGCGGGGCATCGACATCGAGGCGGTCAAACCGGACGATCGCATCATCATCGAAGCCAAAGGCCAAGCCCCAGCCGGAGCGCAACAGGTCAACTACTTCCTCAACGCCCTCGGCGAGCTCGTACAGCGCACAAGTGATGAGCACGCCCGCTACGCACTCGCCCTTCCAGCCCTCCGTCAGTACCGCAACTTGGCCGCCCGTCTTCCTCAACTCGCTCGCGAACGACTGCGCCTCTCGATCTACTTCGTCGACGCCAAGGGCTCAGTCGAGGTCGTCTAGCTATTCCCCTCAAACACCGTCGAGTGGGAGAAGCTAGTTCGGTTGGACCACCTCGACTCGTGGACGCCGCATTAGGCGTTCGAAGTCGCGCTTCCCAGACAAAGCCCCGGCGGCCTCCCCCTCTGTCCAACCGAGATCCACGAGTAGACAGGTGTCGAGAATGACCTTTGTTGCATCAAACAGGTCCACCAACTCTGGGACCTTCTCGGCTGTTGTTGGCGCCAAATCTTCCGGCCAATGTGCGTAAAGGTTTCGGAAGTCACGCAAGCTCTTTGGATAACTCTCGAACGTGCTTGCCAGAGCCGCGCCGATTGCCCCTGACTTCGCAACCAGTCCCTCAATTCGAACCTTGAACGAGGGCCCATTGGAATGCGCGAGCACTCCCGATAGCCAAGATCGCCGAGGCTTCGGACAGCACTTCAGCAGGGCAGCAACGAGCGCCCTGTGCTCAGCCGCTGGCATGAGCTCGTAGTCCAGCAGTCGTCGGTGGTACCCCTCAGCGGTCTGGCACATACTCATGAGCTTGTTCTCAAGATGATGCGGCGGGACGTAGAGCAGAGAAAGAAACAGAGCCAGTACTACCCCAAGCCGCTCCTCAAGGTCCACCCAGTGCTGCACGATCCCACCAAACTCCTCGGGGGTCTCGGGAGCGAGGAACAGAAAGTCTCTCTCCGCAAAACTAACGCTCGCGTCTGCAGGCGTCACGTCCAGGGAAACCTGGAAAGTCCGCAACTCAAGTTCGCGAGGTATCTCCACTCCTGGCGCCACGAAGACCCCAGGACAAGTAACCGTGAGACCGACCACCTTCGAAGGCCGACGAGCTGCGAATGTGATGAGGTTCTGCAAGTTGGCGACGGCCTTGCCGACATCCGCCAGGGATCCCGGCTCCGGGAACTCCACCATGAAGATGGTCTCCTGCTCGCCCTGAATCGCTTGCCCTGAATGGCTGAGTCGGTCGACGGTTCGCAGCGTCACTCTCCTGCCATCGCTCAAAGTCACGGTCCTATCCGGCGGCCCTACGTACCGAATGGAGTACCCAGACTCCTCACGAACCTCGGTTTCCCACCCAGACCGTACGTTAGCCCAATCGCGAAGAAGGGTGAGCCGAACAGCAAGGTGATTGAACCTCGGCTGTTCGTCGACGTGCTCCCCAATCAGCAAGGTCTCGAAATCGACAGTCTGTTGGATGTGCCTCGTGTCGCCAAATCTAGTGAGGCGATTTGACTCATAGCCCTTGATTGCACTCACTCGGCGACCATCGAAAAAGACACCGTGCACCAGAGCTACCGGAGCGACTGCTGGGAATAGCTCGTCGTCAAACACCAGTCTCGCCGCTAGCCTCGGGCCGAATTGCACCGCTCCACCAATCCGTCGCTCTGGCGCCTCCGGGAGCCAGAACTGGCCACGGTGCTCATCCGTCGCCCGCTCCTCGACGCTCATGCGTGGAGTATTCGACTTTCGCTTATTGGTGAGAAGTGCGCAGCAAGAGAGGGAGCGGCGGCAAAGCCCGTAGCGGAACGTCTGGATGCAGCGTACGTCTCCGGTATCCAATAAGCTGTTATTGACCTGACAATGTACCCGCCGCTCCCACCTGCAATCACACTCACCTTGACCATCTTGGCCAACGATGATACGGCCACCTCGCTGAGGGCGATGATGGCCATCCTGGCGGTCGGGACGGAGTATGTGGGCAACCACCTATCCCAGGTCCGCCTTCAGCATCCCGACGAGGCGGCCCGGCTAGCTGAGCTTATAGAGAGAGTCAAAGCGGCCTCCGACCCATCAAGCGCGAAGGTACCCAAGCAGCATGTCGTATCTCAGACCCTGTTACGTCGCTTTTGCGAGGTCGTCGATGCTCGACGCGGAGCTCAACTAGAGGAACTCACCCTTGAGAACGAGCAGGTTCGCCTCATCGGCCCCGGAGGCGCTGGATACATCACCAACTTTGTAAAGGTGGATAGCGCGACCACGGAGGCCCGCTGGCAAAAGGTGGAGGGAAAGGTACGGGCTGCCATCGATGCGGCTGAGGCCAGAACGCTGCCAGAGAGTCCAGAGCTGGAAGACATTCTTTTGCAGGCCGTAGCACTGCACTTCGCCCGCAATCCGCTGAGTCGAGATATACACAAGCGAAGCTTCGAAGCAGCCTATGAGCATCAGCTCAGCGTCTTGGCGGGCCAACCTCTTGCCGAGGAAGCCTTCCGCCGAGCCCACGAGGGAATCGTTGTGGCCGGTCCCGAAGCCGGGAAGCTTGGTGCCGAGGTGGCTCTTTCGAACATGCGGAGCAAGTTTGACAAAGGTCTCTTCTTCCGATTGCGGGTCGAAGAGCTATTTGAGAGCTGCACGGCCAGATTTCGTGGACTAGGAGTCGAAGTGCTCACCGTCCCTAAAGATCTCGGGACGGAGTTCATGATCGGCGATGCCCCAGCAGTTCCCACCGACGCAAACCATCTCTTCGCTGGCTTAGATGAAGGGATGGGGCTTGGGGTTGCGAGCAAAGTGATACTCCCGCTGACTCCGCACCTCATGATTGCACTAAGCCAACAGCCGAACTCCCATTCAGTCACCTCGGAGGAGGTGGCCGCGCTGAATCGCCTGGAGGCTCGCGCCGCTCAGAACCATGTGTACTACCGACCGAGCGCAGACCTATCTGGAGAAGTTAAAGGCTGGCGATCATAGTCACGCCTACGTCGTCTACCGAGAGTGCCTGCGGCCTAGCGTCGGGGACTTAGAGGAGACCGGCCACCTTGGCGAGTGCCGTCTGCTCGAAGAATCTAACTTCCCCAATTCTCTTCTGAAGAAAGCGCCACTCGTCCCGATCCGACCTCGGATGGACGGGAAAGACTAACTCCCGAAAGTGGCGCCTCACTTCAAATGCCAGCAGGTCTGTGGCTTGCACACCCGGACTGTGCTTTGAGTCGTCGAAAGTCAAGCTCCAAGCCTGTCAACAAACGTGAGCTTGCGAGAGTTTGAGTTGGTCATACAGCAGCTTTGCCCTAGCGTTCGCCTTAGACTCGCTCCGCTGATCGAAGAAGATCGAGAGTCGCTCCGTCCTTCGCATTTTGGCCATTCGTAATGCCATCGTCTCTACCTGCTGCTGAAACGCAAGATAGTCAGGGGTCGTGGTACTTAGGCTGCCGCTTGGCCTTGAACACGGTTGCGAGCCCCTCGTAAGCATCGAGGTCAAGGATGGTGGCGAACCCCACCGATCGCATTGCCCGCAGGATACTCGCGAATCGCTTCCACACCCGCTCGCAATCCGGGCGACCACGACCTCCATACTCCCCACGTCCACCCGCGTACTGCGCTGCTTTGAACTCGATCAAACCCTCCGCTTTGAGCGCCCGCTGCCACTCTTTGTCGAAGTCTCGCCACTCGGAAGCGTGTGCCACCCACCCGGCGATGCAGAAGATGTTCGGTGCCTTGTCATGAGTGATGCTTTCGTCGCAGTAGGCGCGAAGGTCGGTCACAGCCGCGGCTACGACGCCATTCGAGCGTTGATCGTGATTGTCGCTGCTCTCACGTATTCGGAGCGCAACGAGGTATGCAATCAACACTACCTATAACCACACAAACACCCGGAGCGACGCCATCGGCGTGTTCCACGCGCGCGCCAGCGAGTGCTTGTCCTGAGCCATCACCATCCTATCTTCTGCGATCAACGTCAACAACGTCGGGAAACGAACCGGGTCCAACTGTCGAGATCCCGACCGCGGCGGCTGCGCCAGCCAGCGCGCACACCCACCAGGAAAAACGCGGTTGGGTGAGCGCCTCCGTCGGGACGTGGATGCACGTGTTTCCACCGCCTCGAGGATCAGTAGACGGCGTGCACCACGGATCGCTCATCAGGAACATCCCAATACCCACCACAACCCCGACGGGCACCGACGCCAGCTGCGTGACGATCGCGTTACTCGGCCTCATGTCGCGGAATCCTACTGCGTTGCTGATTGCGAAGCGCAATGGATATTGGCGCCAAAAGACTCGGATCGTCGCGCGCCTGGAGCGACCGCGTTCGCCAGCGTCCGAAAACCTCCGACTGGTGAGGTGTCTGCGAGGGTGCCACCGCGGACCGCCTACGGTGTGATCGCCCGCCCGAGGCCGAAGGTACTCCTGCGATGCATCCCCACCACCCACGAATCACTGAAGCGGTTAGGCCGACCGGACAAGGCTCGCCGCGAACTGCGCGAGCAACTGCTTGGAGCTCAGGCCATCGACCTCGATCGCTATGTTGCCGTCAACGCGCATCAGGATCCACATGCCACGCCATGGTGCGTGCTGTTGCTGCATTTCAAACCACACCCCATTGGACAGTCTGAGTGGACGAAGGATCGATTTGAAAGCATTCATTGGGAAGCTGGGATTACGGAGATCGGCCGGCGACATCACTGACTCATCCATGTGGAGCGCGAGACTTCCCCATGCGCCCGATTGAGCACTGATGAAGATCCCGAATCCAGTCACCGGCGCAGAACTCCAGGTCACCCGGTTGTACAGATCCCCAGCAGGCAAGGCAAGGTCTGATGGGAGAAACGGCTCGAAGGTCAATTCCGATCGCAGTGTCCGGAGGTCGTTCATCGCGGCTTCCTGAAGCAGGCGATCGGGTTCAGTTACCTTGACTGCTTGGTGGCTCGCATCCAATGCGCGAGCCGGCGGGGCAGTCGGAGCTACAGCGACCGATCCTCCGGTCGCAAGAGTAAGAATCGCGATTGCCAACAGCCCGCTTCGCCCAGCCCAAGGCCCGAGCCCCTTCCGGCCCAAGCTCCAACTCATCACCGCATTGTGCACCGAGGGCTCCCGCTCGCATCTTCCACCTCATCGGTTCTTGAGCTTGGGAACGTGGAGTCCGCCCGGGTCTGCTGAGGGCCGTTTCGTATGCCTGTTCAGCCGCCCGCATAGCGATTGCGTCCGCCACACACCGCGGAGATTCGCCTCGTAAGGTGTCACCGGCGGCGTCAACGTCTCCAGGGCCACTCGCTCGCAGCTACGCGACCCCTGTGCCTGGGCTAGAGCATTTGTTCGGGCGGTTGTAAGATGGCTTCATGGCCGATTTCTTGGTACCCCAAACCCAGCGGGCGGCGCCAGCCCGTGGGGCTCAGCCCGGCGTGGCGGCGCAGTCGATGCCTGCGTACCGCGCGGACCCTTTGTATCCACCTCTCCCGCCCGGCAAGGCCGAGATCCGGTTTGTCGTAGGCCTTAGGACTGCGGACGGCGCCGCCATGGCCGGGGCAAGGTTCTTGGTGCCGGAGGGCGCCGGCGTAGCCCTGATGGTGGGCGTCGTAGTCGGGCTCCTCCTGCTCGCAGCCCTGACCGCGTAGCCGGCAACGCTGGTGTCTTGGCACCTGCCGTTGCGGCTGCTTCTGCGCTCGACCTGAGCAAGACGGCTGGTGTTCGCAAGTAACCGGCGGACAGATTCCATCAAGTCGGCGCGCACCGCGATCCCAATGGCGGCGCTCCTGAGTTGTGGTGCCGTCGCTAGCGGGGACCAAGGACCTGCGGACCTGCCCCTCCCAGCGTCTGTGCTGGTGGCCCCATGACAGCGCCTGCAGACAATTGGTGGTACTCCCCGCAATGTCTGCTGCTGTTCGCCGATCAAGCGCTAAAGCACTGCTCCGATGGCAACATCTCGCCGCCGGGAACTATGCAAACGGCGATTGATGAAGGGCGAACAGGCGCCATCTTCGCTCTCGGCCTGGCACAAGCGATAGGCGTCGAGACGTGGATACGTCTCGTTGATTGCAGAGAACGGGCACCGGACGTTCGGCTCATGTACGTGGACAACACAGGACCAAAGGGGTCCCACCGCATGAACACCCTCCAGGTCGAGGTCGTGACGTACACGAAGCACTCAACTGAAGGGCTGGCAGATTTCCTGTTCAAGGTCAAGCTGGACCTTCCAAGAAGGCCTACTCGTCCGATACCGTCGTTGTTGGGTTCATTCAGCGTGGTGCCTCCCCTGGCGAAGTTCAGCCTGCCCACACCGAGTTGGTGGAACGGGGCGCGGGCGGCTTGTGCTACGTGATCGGCAGGCTCGATGAATCTCGTTTCCAGGTTGTGCAAGTTGTCCCGAACCTTCGCGGGCCAGAGGAGGTGAACCTGGACGACGCCTTCAAGTCCACCCAAGCGCCGGTGGCTGAGACGAAGCGCGGAATGTCGTCGGCTTCAACAGTTTCGGAGAAGCTCATACCGACCGCAAATCCATTCTTAGAGCTGTTCTAGGGCCCCGCCGCTAGCGTCTAATGGGTGGACGCTGGATTCGAGGTGAGGTCTGCACAACAGGTCGGTGACGGTTGGCCGCGCCCTGGGCTATTGGCGAATTCGATAGCTACGCTTCTCTCATGGCCAGGAGCGTCCACACAACTCGCCGGGAGGTCACCGAGGCGCGCGCCTGGGACTACGCGGACGCGCGCCGACAACATGACGACATCTGGGTAGCCCAAGAAGGGCTGCGGCAGAAGCGGAGCTATAAGACGAGAACACTGGCGACTCGCGCCGCTCTCGACCGTCCGCTGAATCTCCTTGGCTCTCAGGTGGACGTCACTGTCGAACATGGGTCGCCCTACATTCATCATCCGCTCACGATCGACGATGTCGCGTCCTTGCTTGCCTGTATCCCGGTCGACACGCGGCCGGAACTCAGGATGGTTCATCTGCGATCGGGACTTCACGAGAACGACATGCACGCTGACGGGGCCGAGCCAGATCCCTTCACGGGGCGGCCCGGCTTTGACATCGGTGGTGGAATCTTTCTGCCACCCCTGCTCGGGCGATATCGCTTCGAGCCGTGCGAGATCGACCTCTTTGGCTTCGTCTACGATCAAACCGCGCTGAAGGTCCCCGAGGTGCAGCTGTCACTCATCTGGCTGCAGCAGGCCGCCACGCTGGCGCACGAAGTCGCTCATTGTTGGGACCACCGGGCCAGAACTCGGGGTGATCGGTGGGGGATCGACGACAAGGTCCGGGCTGAGGAGCACGCCCAGCACTTCGCAGACAGGTGGCTCCTCGAAGTGGCAGTCCCATATTTCCACGAGCGTTACCCCGATCGGTGGAATCGGTTTGAGGCGTGGACCGCCCAGCACATTGGCATCCCTATCACCGTGGCACGTCCGGCTGAGGATGTCGGCCGGGCTCTCTGGGGAGTCGACGAAGGTCTGCTCTCCGTTTGCGCTCAATGGGATGGCGCGAACGAGGCGGACCTACGAGTAGAGGTGGCCGAGCACTTTCACTTCGTGGACGACTACGAGCCGGCCAAACGCATCCTCGACACAGTCTTGGGCGCACATCCGCGACACGCCGCGGCGACACAGCTGATGGCCGACATCGCAGTCCATGAAAGGGATTGGGACAAGGCGCTCGAGTGGTCGGCGGCAGCGTTGGAGCTCAAACCCGAGGACCTCGAGAGCCGAAAGGATCGCGTGGACGCGCTTGCCGGTGCACAGCGGTGGGATGCCGCGGTCAAGGAGTGCGACGAGGCGTTGCAGCTGAAGGGCAACCGCAATCTTCTCCGCACCCTCAAACTCGACCGCATCTGGTGTTTGGTCGAGGCGAAGGACTACGCGGCGGCCAACAAGTCTCTCGAGGAGCTTCTCTCGGATCCAGGCCTCCCGTCGATGCCGCGACAACGAGCAGGCGCCCTGAAGGCCGAGACCTTGATGCGCCAGGAGCACTGGGCCGCCGCGCGCGAATTCGCGATCGGTGCTCTGGTGGAGACGCGCCACCCCGTCGCCCGTGCTTTCCTCACGGCCGCCGCTTGGGAGGCGGCCACCCGACTCGGTGATGCGTCAGCCACTCCCGTGCCCACGGGAAGGCAACTGGAGTTGCTTGGTATCAACGGACGCAAACCGTGGGCGGATCGTCTCATCGCGTTGGGACTTGAACCAGCTGAGGAGCGGCTCACCCGGCGATCCGCCGCACTCGCACGGAGCCACGGTCCGCGGATCCGCGTCTGAGCCTTGCGCTTAGCGCCTACCTTTGCATGCTCCGGTGCGCGTTGGGCGGTTCTTGAGGTCGTCCTTGGTGAGTTCGATCGCGTTCGCCGATGGCCGGTTCGCATCCGCATTGGGCGTCGGCATGGCGGCTCCGTCCGCCGAGAGCCGGGCGTGCCCGTGAAATAGGGCGTCCAAAGGGTGTCTGCTACGTCAAGAGAGATGACGCTGAATGGCGCGGCGTGTCAAAGAGTTACGGGGCGGCGGCAGCAAGCCGACATCGCGCCGAAGCTCGGCCGCGTCGGCCTCGGCGCCTCTAGGAGCCGTGATCGGCACGACCTCGGCTTCGATTCCGGCTCGAGGCGACGAGGCACCGCCGGAGGCTATTGCCCTGAACTCTCACGCTCTCGGAAGGTGCTGACCAGAAAGGCTGCAAGTGTCTTGGCGCTATCGACGACGAGGATCGCATGCCGCGCCTGTGGACGATACTTGCGCGAGTGTCGATCGCCCATCTTGTTGCTCGTTCCAGCGATACCAGACACAACGCTCGTGAGTCCAACCAGGGTCTGCTTTAGCGCGGTGTCCAGGTCTGGACGACCCGGCTCAAGGTTCAGCATTCGCTGAACGCGTTTGAAGAGCGCGAGTAGGTCGCCGTCGTATTCTGGGCCATCTTTGGTTAATGCAGCTTCGATGTCTTGGAGAATGCGTTCAAGAAGCGAGCGTGCGTTAGTGATGGCACCGTCGTAGTCCCCATCACGGATCTTTTGATCACATTTCTCGCGCTGCTCTTCAAGAAATTGGCGAGCGTCATCATTTGAGCCTCGCAGGGGATCGGGGAAGTCGACTACGGAACCGCTCAATGCTCGCACTACAGGCGCGCCGCGTAGCCCGGATACGATCTCGAAGCCGTCGTAGGACAAGCAATGGTTGAGATGAGCGACGACGTCGACGCGCTGCCTTACGTCCTTGACCTCGGCGGGATGGGTAAGTTCGAGGATGAGTGCCTTTAGCGCCGGGGTTCCATTGAGCTTGACGACCGCGCTGAGGACAAAGTCTCGGCGTGTAAGTAGCCCATCGTTCTGAAATCCGTACTGACCCAGTAACGCGTTCAGGTCGGCGTGTGTCCGATACGGACCGATGACGTCACCCGTCGCGACGTCCACCATCGCATTCAGCGTTTGCCGCGAGACGTGCATGATGGTGATCGTAGATGCTCGACGATGGCTACCACGGATCGAGGCAGGCTTGGGCGATCGGCCTCGAAGCTCGCGGGAGCCTGCCGGGTGAGCCGCTGGGGACGGCCTGTGAGGCGCGATAGCGGCTCGGTCGGCTCTCGACCCGGCCTCAGAGCCTCAAATCGGCTACCACTTGTCTGTGTAGCGGGGCGGAGCCGACAGGATCGCTGACGAGGGCGCAGGCGAGGCAGCCATCACGCGCAGAGCGCGCTCGATTTGATCGACCATCGGGCTATCCTTCGGCCCCCGTCCGTCCGCTTGACGATAGACCCCTCACCCTTCCCCCTTCTTACTAGCACCTGTCCAGCATGGCGACCTCAGAATAGGGTGTCAATAAGGTCAAACTCAAATATCAGCTGGCCTGAACGGTTTCGTGGCCTGACGCTCCGCGAACCAAAGCCCCTTATTCACTAAGGGGTATTTGCCGGAGGGAGAGGGATTCGAACCCCCGGGGGCTTGGCGGCCCCTGCGGTTTTCAAGTTCGTCCCCGGCGACACGGTTGCGGTCGCAGACGTCCGCTGCGTATTCAGAATTCGGCGGTCACACAGGTATTCCGTCCGCCGGAGTCCGGAGCTGACCGCGCCATGGGGTGTCAGATAGGGTGTCAGTCGGCTCAAGGCAGATGAGGCTCGCCTGCCCCAAGCCGATGGATTTTGACGGACCTGCCAGTAGGGGATCTCTGCCGATGCTTCGCATCACCTGCGGGCGAAGAACATTGCCGAGAGGCCGTTGCCCGCAGCGACCGGGATAGCCTTCGCGTATGCGAAGGCGAAGCCATCGGGCAATCCCACTATTCCTTCGTAGTCACCAAGGAAGGGGCCGAGCGATGACGTGGGCGCTGTGCTCATGTCGAAGGGTCCATCCAGTTCCCTGTCCGACCAGAGTTTGCCCTGGTCGGATGAGAGTGCGTACCAGACCCCGACATCAAACCGTCGTTGCGCGGCCGCCTCCTCTGTCTGGTACCAAAGGACAGCGATCCGCCCGTCGTCGGCCGCGGCAACCTCGGGAAGGAACACCTCCTCACCCGATCGCTGGACGACAGTAATCGGTGCCGACCAGGTCTTCCCCGTGTCCACTGATGAGGCAATCCAGATCGACGACTGGCTCGATGTGTGGACTGCGAACCAGCCGACGTACAGCGTTCCCTGACGGTCGGAGGTAGCGGTTATGTCTTGCCCGGTTGCCCTGATCGGGGCTCCTGATAGCGGATCCGTGGCCACCGTATAAGGGAACGAGGTGATTGTCTGCGGTTCAGACCACGTCTTCCCCCCGTCGGTCGACCGCACGGCACGCAGTTGCATTGTCGGTGCTTGTGGTGGGTCACTCACCTCGGAGAGCAGCGGACTCTCAACGAAGATGTCCACCAGCGTGCCGTCTCGCGGGGCGAGGATCTGATTGAACTGCGAGGTGGTGTCATCACCCTTGAACATCCGAACCGGCTCGGACCACGTGGCGCCGAAATCGTCGCTGCGCGCGAAGTCGACCTCCGTCGCGCCCTGCGACGGGCCCAGGTCAGTGACTTGCGACCATACCGCGTACACCGTTCCAGCATGGCGAGGGTCGGCAAGGATCATGTCTTTATCGAGTGACGTTCCCGACACCTGTGCAGTCGCTACGACCCCTGGGTGAGCCCATTGTTTTCCTCCGCCACGCGATACGCTCATGACGACTGCAGAGCGATCTGCCGCGGTGCCGGCACCGGCGCAGGCGACAGCGCCTATATAGGCTGTGCCATCGGGTCCGATCGACGCCCAGGTGTCGGTCGCGGCGGCGCAGGGGCCTGCGTCGCACAGCGTCAAACCGGGGAGTGGTTGCGTGAACCACGTGCGACCGCCGTCGTGGCTCATGGCGGTCGTCGCGCCAGCTGCGGAGTTAGTCGCGAGCCTATCCTGTTGCCAGACCGCGACCAGTCGATCTGGGTTGCCAGGGTCGATCGCGAGGGATGGCTCGACATCGGCGCCGATCTGCTGACCCGATGCTCCACAGCCCACGAAAGGATCCGGCCTACTGATCTGCACCGGCCCAAATGGTCCCCTTGGTGGGAGTTTTGTCGCAGGGTTGGTCCCGCAGCTGCAGATCCAGCTGACCGCGCTCAGGGTCAGTAGCGTCAGGGTCCGCACACCCAGCCTCACGACCCCATTCTGTCTGATGACACTACGCGCTGCTGATGACTTCGGGAACGCTTGAATGAGGTGCTTCGAGGTTCTGCGCGGTCCTCAGCTCATTCGCGCTGGGTACGTTGGCGGATGCTGGCGTGGGCCAGCGTCATCGCTCGCCGTGGCCGTAAGGCGCACGGAGAGGCAGCCATGCCGGGGCCACAGCACGCCCAAGGATCGATGTCCTTAAGTTGTATGTTCCTGCGGCAACTGCCTTTGTCAGGGTCGGCGGTCGTATGTGACGCGACACAGTGGGACTCGCCGTTTGATGTCCCGTCCTCCGCCTCGTCCAGGTACGTGGTGGACGATGTACGGTCCCGTCATCGATTCCGTACTTACTGAATAGCCCAGCGCCTTCAGGCGTTGCGAATCACGGACGTAGTCTCGAGCGCTCCAATATGTCCGCTCTATGACGTTAGGGTAGCTGCCGGTACGGGCGAGTTTGCGCGCCGCTCGAGCGAGCCCGAGGGTGCGGAACGCGGCCCCAAGATCCACGGCATTCGCGGCCGCATAGGTGCTGCCGATGAGGCCGAGACCAACAAGAACGACCAGCGCGACGAGGGCGTCAACAAGCGACATTGCCATTCGAGCTTACGTCGCACGAACCCACCTCGCGAGCCTACCGGGCGTTGATCCCTACCGGGCCACCCTCCGAGGCCACATCTCTACGTCAGCGATCTCTCGGGGTATATTCGCGAATACTCGCCTGGCCGACTGCCCCTAACTCGACCCGCGCCGAGAAGCGGGACGTGGGGCAAGATGTGAGTCGTAACCGACGGCGGGAACTCCGCCGGGTAGGTGCGCATTGGTATGAGCACATGGACAGAAGACTGATCCCTATCCCGCTCGTGATGATCGTGGTCGCTCTCGGCGGATGCTCGTCGAGTGGCGGAACCACCCCAACGTCCACCGCGAAGCCGGTCCTCTCAGTGAGCGCCATTCCGATCACAGTGACCACAGCCGCAGACTGCCAAGCAGCCGCAGTTGGCCATCCTTTCGAAACCTTCCCGATCGCTGTCCAGGATAATGGTCGAACGTACCGTCTGGTCCGCTGCCAGGCCCTCGCCGCGCTGCTCCTGCATGGTGGCAATGACGGCTGCCGATGGACCACAGTGGAGAGCAGCGACGAGGCGGTTCTTGCTCTCGTGCCGATCCCTCTTCCGGTACCACCTACCGGAGCGACGTACGAAGACTACCGAGCAACAGCCCCAGGCCAAGCCACCTTGAGCTCCGCTCTGGCCTGCCCGAACGGAACCGCTATGCGGTGGGCAGCGTCGGTCATTGTCGCTGGCTGATTTGCCCGTCTGAGTCAAGGTAAATTGATGGACACTCGCTTGGGCAAGGGCCCCTTACGCGAACCCAGGATGGACGCTGATCGGCGCGGTTCTTGAGCCCGAAGCGCTTGGGTTCGCATCCTTACGTCGGCAGTCGTCGAGCGCTGGTCCTTGGCGCCTGCACAGCGCCTGCGTCCGCCGAATACCAGGCGCGTCCATCCGACGCGGTGTCAGTTGAGGTGTCGTTTGAGTTCAGCGACAGCCGCGCGCCCGCGCACATACCCGTCGCGTGGACGCCACTGGAATGTGTTCCGGGCGGCATCAATGTGTGCCTCAATCAGAAGGCATGGCAAAGCAAGATGTCAACGTCCGCTCGGCGGTTCTAACCCTTCGCGCCTGCCCGCGGATACTCGCAGTCGACTGGCACTCTCGGATTCGCTCGGCGCCCCTCGCGGCGATACTGGGCGCTGTCGGATTGCTGATATACGGGGCTGTGCGGGATCCCTCAACGGCAGGCTGGTTGATTTCAGTGGCCGCCGTGGTTCTCGTGATTGCGGCTCCAAACGCTCTTGCTCGGGCGAACGCGCAAGCCCGCGTAACCTCGCAGTCGGTCGCTTACCGCGGTGTCTTCTTGGTAACTCATCGCTGCGCGCGACCTGAACTCGCTCGACTCATCCGGCTGCGGCTGACGGTGCTGGGACCACGCTTCGTTTTCACTCGACTGCTCTTCATCGACTCGGAAGGTCACGCCCGCATCTCTCTCCAAACGGAGTGGTTTCAGCCTGCTGACCTTGAGAGGCTGCAAGCGGAGCTAGCTGTCCCTTGCTCTGATGCTGGCGACCCACTCGGACCCCGCGCCGCGAACCGTCTGTATCCTGGAGCCGCCTCGTTTGCATTGGTTCACCGGTTTGAGTTCGTAGTGATTGGCGCCGTCCTTGCACTCCTCGTCATCGGACTGCTCACACCGGGACCGCTCCACTAATCACCGTCGCGCATGGCGGATAGACCCAGGACGCCCGAGCACGACGTTGGCCTCAGCGGATCTTGAGGTCGTGCCCGGGACGTCCGAGGATGTTCACAGCGAGCCGCATCGTCCTCGACCGTCGGCGCCCGCGTAGAGATTCTGCCCGCCAGCGCTCGTGTGCGTTCGCCAGCGAAGGTGTCATATGAAGGTGTCATATAAGGTGTCAAACATGAACAACCTGCGGCTCATCGAATGTCTCGATGTGCTGGCCGCGGTGATGACCGAAGACCACGTCGCAGGCCCCGCCCCACAGCCAGCCAGCTATGTCGATTGGGTCATGCGGATGCGATCAACCATCACGCTCATGCCCGACAGCGATGAGGGCGCGACGTCTCGGCGTCGCATCCACGCGGCACTTGTCTGTGGTGACGACCACACGCCCCTCGAACGCGCGTGGACGCGGTACCGCGAGGATCCGGCGCTACGGGCGCTACTTGACGAAATTGAGGCGCTGACTAGCGATCCGATGTATTCATGTCCCTGCTGTAGGTGCCTCACGCTCCCCGCCCGCCCGCCAGCGTCCTGGTGCCGGTGCCCGGTCTGTGGCTGGGAGGACGACGGGACTCTCGGCGGAGACGGCCCTAATAAGGCGCCGCTTGCGGTTGCGCAGGAGGCATTTCGCACACGCGCCGAGAGCATTCCAAGCCATCTGCGTCCGCCTCGTCCCGAGGAACTTCCTCCAGGCTGAGCCATGGGGCTGGAGAAAGGCGGATGGCGCTTCGTGGCGCTCGGTCAGTCACGACTGCTCTCTCTTCGATCGCGTTTCCCGACACGGTGACCGGTCGCACTTCCTAGTCAATGTGCGCCTCACGGGCCGTGAGATCGGCCTGAGTTCGCGAGCCACGTCGAGTACCTCCATCCTTCTCCAACAGCAGTTCTGTCGGCTCGGTGGAGGTGGCTGCTGAAGGCTGTGGCCGGTCGGAATCGAGTGGTGTGGCCACCGGCATCAGGGCCGGACTGCCGCGCTATCCTGACCATGGGATGCGTTCGATCGCACTGCGTGGGACCTTCACGGTAGTCGCCCTCTTCCTCACGTCGACTAGTTGCGGCGCCGCGCCCGCCTCAACTTCGGACGCGCAGGGTGGGTCGGTCGCACCGCGGGGCACGCTGGCGCTCTCGGGAGCGATGACGGCGACCCTGACTGCAGGGACCCAACACATAGGCACGGGCTGTCGCATCACCAGCTCGACGCCGGCGCCGCCTGCAACGACCCCGGTCAGTACGACATTGACGGGAGAGGTGGACTTTGGCTCCAGCTCCCCTGCCGTTGTGCTCACCTTTTTGGGCGCGCCGACAACGTGGACCTTGCCCCTGGCCGGTGAATCGGGGGTTCCCGGCCCTCCCGGAACCGTGGGCATCACCGCCAATGGAGCTGACTGGTGGGCGGGTCAAAGCAGTCCAACAAGTAGCGGCACGCTGACGCTATCGCTCACTAGTGGGCGGACGATTCACGGCTCGGTTGACGCGAGCCTCGCGCCGCTGAGCGGGACGTCGACTCCACTGCATATCGCCGGCAGTTGGAGCTGTTAGGCGACCGAGCGGTTTCAAGTTCGTCCGCGGTGCGGCCGTCGATGACCGTAGACGGCCGTCCTGCACTTAAATTTAGGCGTCCGAATAGGGAATTCGTCCGCCTGAAACCGGGAGCGACCGCGCCATAGGGGTGGGATAGGGTGTCAACCGGCTCAAAGCAGTTCAGGCCCGCGTGCTTGCCCTTGACCTCATCGCACGAGCCTCATGCCAACAGCGTCCATTTCACGCCATCCCACGCCCAGACGTACAGCGGCTGTGCTTGATTCTGAACGGGTGCTACCAGCCAACCGATCATCAGCAGCTGGGCGCGATCAACGTCGTCAACCTCTGCCTCGACTGTCACCGACGTGGCCAACGTGGATGCCAGGTCTGCTTGGAGCGGGTACCACTGTGTGGTCGCCCATTCCCAACAGCTCGCCTGCACTGCGAAGGCTGCCGAGGATGTCGCTGAGCCACACGCGACTAACCCATGGACCTGTTCGTCCACGGCAAGCCCGTCGAGCTGAGGCCCGTCAGCCACAAGCACATGCCATGAGGACCCATTCCAGCCGAAGGTGGCGCTGTGCGCGTTGTTCGCTATCGCCGGGGTGACCAACAGAACTGTCTGCGACGGCGGGTCATACGCCATGGTGCCGTCAACCACGACTGCCGCAAGGTCGCCGTGCGCCTCGCGTACCCACCGGGTTCCATCCCAGGTCCACGTCTCACCGTCGGTCAAAGTCCCGGCGGACGTAACCAGGAGCATCTCGTGTCGGGCACCGTCCCAGGCCATCCGGCCTCCGCCACCGAGGAACGGCCCATTCGGACCGCCGCTGTCGAGGCGCCGCCACGTGGTGCCGTTCCACCCCCATGTGTCATTGAACAGCAGGCCTTCGGCAATGCCCTCACCGCCAAAGAGCATGACCAAGCCGGTCGCGGGGTCGTAGGCAGCTGCCGCTCCCGCGCGGTCAGGCGGGCTACTCGGCGGCATGGTCGACGTCCACCGCCGGCCGTCCCAGAGCCACGTTTTGGCAGAACTGTCGACGCCTCCGAAGAGCACCACGCGGTGCGTGGCGAGGTCATCCGCGAGGCTGACGCCGAGGCCTGTAACCGGACCGCTGGCCGGCGGCGTGGGGTTCGGACTGCTTGTGGCTAAGGGCGTTATCGAAACCGCTGGCGCCGGGGCAACAGAGCGCTGGGCCGCCGCAATCGCGAGGCCAATCCCCGCGACAAGCACGGCGATCGCGCCCAACCCTACTGCTGGAGCCCATCGAAGGCTGTGACGATCGGGGTTCGGACCCTGGGCACTCATTCAGGGAATTTTCCGCTCACCCGTGGCTCCTGGTTTACAGCCTGACCCCGCTCATATGGCTCTGAGGCAGCAGCCAAGGCTGGTTGGTTACCCCGTGTGGAGCCAAGCACGCGCACGGTCCGTGCGGTTCTTGAGACCGCGCTTGATATGTTCGGCTGCTTCCTCGGAGGACCGTTACGGTTCCGCTGTCAAGGCTGCTACGGGTCTCAGTTCGCCTATGACCGCGGGCAATCGGCGTAGATGGTGTCGGATAAGGGGTCAAATTCCTCAGGTCGCTGCTCCACGTACGTGCGCGGTCCGAGCGTGCACTCGACGGCGCTGACCGTCCTGGATATCGGCTCCGCATCGCGAGGCAACTCGACAGCTACCGCATCCGATAGTTCCGGTGGCCGCGGTAGCACGCTCGCGGGGCAGCCACAGCCGTCGTCGTCATCGAGGACGACCGTGGAGAGCCCTGCCCAGGTCGTTGCATACGCGACGGTCACCGCGAGGCGTGTCATCGCAGCAGCCCTCGCGCCGTGGAGACGAGGCGTCCATCGTCTGTAGGTCGTCACCACCAGGTCGGCGGCGTCGCGAGCGGCGAGACCCGCGTCAGTTGGAGAGCCCGCCGGGCCGATCCGGCCCGCAGTCCGCAGCCGAACCGTCAGGTCGGCAATCAGCCACAGGAGACTCCGCGGAACGTCGGGAACGGGTGCGCCTGCTGGGATGAGGGGCGCGATCGCCTCGGCGCGGAGCGCCTCCGATGCAACGAAAGCCAAGCGTGCGGCGGAGTAGCCAACATCGGCACGCCGCCGGGTGTCGACCTCATCATCCCCATGCCAGTTCAGGGCAGCCACTGCAGCCCGCGTGACCTCGACGGTGGCCGACACAGATACGGCCATGTCGATCAGTTCGGACGTCGCCTCCTCGTCTTGCATCAGCGGGTCGAGTTGGGTCGCCGCCTGCTGCAGATGGGCCGCGGCCGTGAGCAGAGCGCCGTCCGGGTCACCAACGCCGTCGTTGTCGAAGCCGGCCGAAGCGGAGGTCTCGGTACCCAGGAGTCTCCTGATCTGGACGCGGGCTCGTTGCAATCGGTAATCCGCGGTTTCCTCTTCGAGCTCGGCTCGAATTGCCAGCACGTCGTTGCGGAGCTGCGCGAGGCGCACTCTCCGCTTTCCGCCGGCGCTGGCAAGGGCCAGTTCAATCTCAATTGTGAGTGTCACAAGCTCGACGGCTACCGGAGCGCGGTCGCCGCCAGCACGGAGTGCTGACTTCAGAGATGCCAGACGGCGAAAGGGGCTGTATGTCATCGCCGACCATCGTGGCTCTGGCCAGGCCGATTTGCAACAACTGGATCCGCTCTGACGAGTGCGAACATCGATTGGTCGCCGGGCCTGCCATGGGCATTGCATCTACGCAAAAAGTTCGTTCTCTCGTGGCTAAACTGTCCTGCATGGAGGCGCACGGCGGCGTTCAACCCCCCGTCGGCGGTGGCGCGTGGCGGAGACCGCCTTGGTCGACACCAAGCGGTCGGCGACCACGCTACCGGCACCTACTCAGAACTCGCCTGGGACTCGAGGCTCTGTTCCTTTCGAGTTGGTCGGGCCCGTTGTTCACTGGCACAAGAGCGAGCTGGACGCTGGCAGATTTGCGGCCTTTCGCAATTTTCTTCACCAGCATTGCAGGCTTGGCGTTTGCCTACGGCATCGCCGTGATCCTGACGTTTCGGCGACGTGGGAGGGGGCTCGTACCAGCCTGGCTGGGGCTCAATGTCAACCCCGGCGCCAGGGCGTGGTTCGGGCTGGCCATCATCCTTCCTCTGATGATCGGTGGCGTCGGGGCCCTGTACTTCGAAACAGGACCTTCCCCTCGAAGTCAAATCTTGTTCACGGCCTTCTATTTCGCACCAGCGGTCATCGCCGCGGGCTGTGTGCTTGCTTCGCACGCGTGCTCGTACCGCGCGATCAAAGAGACCATCGTTTCCGGCAACGCTCCGATCTACCTGATGACGCACGATCACTTCTGGTGGTGGGACGGAGTCCAATGGGCCAGCACGGCCTTGGTAGCGCCACCTCAGGCGGTCCAGTCGCCAGACGGCAATTACTGGTGGACTGGGCGCGACTGGTGCGCACTCCCAACTTTCCCGTGGAGGACGTCACAGACCGCTCGGGGCGTTTCCGCGAGAGGCGCCCTCGGATAGGGGGATTGCGTCCTCTGCGGTTTTCAAGTTCGTCCCGGGTGTGTCCGGTCGTGCTCGTCAGCGCCCATCGGGTATCCAGAATTGGGCTGTCGCATAGGGATCCTGTTCGCCGGAGGCCGGGCGCGACCGCGCTTTAGGGTGTCAGCCGGTGGCTCAAGGCAGATGAGGTTCGCGTCGATGGCCGTGTCGCATCCACCCGACGCATTGGGACGGCTGTTCTGTCCCCGGAGAACCGTGCGTGACCGCGAAGAGGGTGCCGGAAAGGCGCCGGCCTGCGGAACCAAGATAAGGATGGCGTGGGCCAGACTGAGCTTCCTGCAGATGGCCGACTCCCGCGAGGTGCGGACGCGGGGCCGAACATGCGCCGAGTTCAGTTTGGGTCTGCAGACCTCCATCTCTCGTTATCCGCACGATGTTGAACTTCGTGGATGCAAACGTCGTGCCCCTGGACTGCATTCGGGCCGCGGCTCGTGGTTGCCTCGGGCACGATCGCGCCTGAATACCGACGGTGAGCCCTCCTAACGCAAGAGGCGTTCAAAATAGACGAAACCGATGCGCGCCAGAAGAATCCGTCTGATGGTGCAGAGCGGGGGCACGCTGGCGCTGGTCGTGTTGCTCTTGGCAGGTTGCTCCTCAAGCACACCTAGCCCGACCAGCCCCGCGACGACGCCGGCACCGTTGGTATGTGCGCAGCTCCTCCCTGATCTGAAGTGCAGCGTCGTGAGCATGAGCACGTTCACCACGGTTGACATCGGTCGATTCACCGTCGGCTTCGATCCAAAGGTATTGCGCTCCTCGAGCGCAATCGGCGTCTCCCTCCAGAGCGATGTGGCCAAGGACCTGGTGCGCATCGCGGCT
>PKWB01000160.1:0-3392 GCA_003131685.1 Candidatus Dormiibacterota bacterium | reverse complement strand
CACCACAGCGTCCGCACCCTCACCGGCCCGGGATTCGGCAACACCCTCGGCGCGTTTCTTGTGAGCGAGGGCATGGCGAGTGCCTTCTTCCATCAGGCATTCCCCGGAACCGACGCCCCCTGGGACAACGCACTTACACCCGTTCAAGAGCATGCGCTCTGGGACGAGGCGCAGCCTTTGCTGGCACAAGGCGGCGTGCCGGTGTATTCGCAGTGGTTCTACGGAGGGGATGGCGTGCCCGAGTGGGCTGGGTTCACGATTGGCTACCACCTCGCCGAGGCCTATGTCCGCCATCATCCCGGGACGAGTGCCGCATCGCTCGTTGACGCGCCGGCATCGACCATTCTGGCTGGTAGCGGGTACGCTCCCTGATGAGGAATTGAGGTCGCCAGCGCGGCAGAATTGGCGTCGCCCACCGCAACTATCACCGATTGTGCACGCAAGGGTTGCTGCTCGCATCTTCCACCGCATCGGTTCTTGAGACCGTGGGTCAGGCGTTCAGCGACGTCCGCCCGTGACCGTCGCGCCTTGCAATGTAGGAGGACGAGCTGGTACTTCGTCCAGTCCCGTTCGGGCGCGTTCGACCGACGAGGTGTCGGAACAGGTGTCAATCACCGGCATCTTTATTGGTCACGGCAGTGCAAGCGATGAGCTTGATCATATCGGGATCCGTGAATGCTTGGTAACGCCAGCCGGCGTCCGATGCTGCCAGAAACCGCACTTCGCGCTCTCCCTCTCCTGCGAGTCGACCAAGGCTGTCCTCACCTCTGACAGCTAGGCCAGCACGTTGGGCGGCCCAGACCTTAGTCGAGTACGTCCTGAATAGGTACGTTGCATCCGCAGTGAACTGCATCTCGAGCAATTCCGGCTGCGCTCGAAGGGCCGCAGCCAAATCGCGGGCTACTGTACTCACTGTCGCGTCCGATTCAATGAGCGTCACGAGGGCGACGGCGTCCTGCGGCGTCGGTCGCGGTAGCGACTGATCGGGCATCACAGCGATCCTAGCCTGAGCCGTGATGAAGGCGACTGCCCCAATCATGGCGATCGCGGTTCTCGAGTTCGCCGCCGGCGCGTCCGCCGCCGTCCTTCAATGACCGCCGTCATTGGTCGGTTAGGCGCTGATCGCCCCGAATCGTCCGTGTGCGACTGCGCGCAATCGCGCGAGAGGGTGTCAGACACGGGGTCAGACGGGCGATGCGACTCCGGCGTCGAAGTCGCACCCCCGGTCCGCCGAGTCGAAGCAACGAGTGTGGACCCGGCTGCCTTGGGGTTCAGTCCTCCGCCAAAGTAACCGCGGTAACCCGGTCATGACTGGCGACTGCAAAGCGGAGGCTTCGCGAGTCCTTGGCGATCGGCGGGACACCATTCGTCTTACTGCTATAGCTGCCGAGCTGGCTGCCGGTCGCGAGATCAGGCCACTCGAGCTCGACGCGACCCGTGTTCAGATCAATGAGCCGCGGGTACTAGTGAAAGCTGACCACGTGGCTAGAACCAGCGGCCATGAGCCCTCCGGCCGGCACTTGCAGCTGGGTCCTTGTTTTCCATTCCGAGGCCGACATCGACCAACTCGCAAGCTCGAGTGGGCCTAGCGCATTGGGGTCGTGCTCCGGATCATCGAGCCGCTCTGATTCAGGGACCGTCGAAATGATGAGCGTGTCGTCGTCGCTGAACGTTGCTGAGGCGAGCTCGGCAGCGACGCTTCGCGACCTCATTGTCCCTGCCGTATCAAGGCTACGGGGGTCTGAGAGAGCGGCTGAGACGTCGTAGACATGGACCGCGTCCCACGGATGCCAGAACCACCCAGCGCTGAGAAGGTAACGACCGTCTGGTGAGAACTCGAGGCGAGAATGAAAGAAGTCGAACGTCGCCGGCTCTCGATTCGTGAGACGCTGGCCCGAGTCGATAAGCTCGATCTCGATTCGCGCGTACTTCTCTGGACAGTGTGCCACGAGCTCCCGTCCGTCAGTGAGGCGACCAAGAGCGACGGGATATTCGTAGCCGGACGCGTAATAGTAGTGGCGATTGATCTGGCGCTGGCTGCGTTGCGGCCCAAGTATTAGCCCCGTCGTTTGACGGGACGTGTACATGGCCACGTGGCATCCGCCCGGACAACCGATTGCGCGGTCGAAGGCGTACGCATACGGACCGAAGGGTGGCTTGGACTGCTCACCCCCCAGACGAATGACTCGCTCGCCGCCAATTGGGTCGAAGAGGTCATCGCTGCGCCAAACGAGGCTACGAATTCGCCCCCCGGGGATGCTCGGTGGGACGTCAAGGTCGAACCGCGACTTCTCGCGCACCGAGCTAGTGTCGCACCGCCTTCGTCGGATGTGCACCTTACTTTCTCGGACCGTCTGGCGACGGCTACGAACTTACATGCGCGGCGGGTTGGCAGTCATTTCGTGACGCAAGAAGGGCCGTCCGCACCGTTGGTGCAACTGTGTGTGATGTGAAGGAGCGATGCCGAGAAAGAAATGCGATGGATGCGGGGAAAAGATGGAGGGAGAGAAGGCGGATGGAGGGGTGAGGCGATGTGGATGAGGGTGTTGGCTGCGGAGGCGTGGCTTGGGTGAGCTAGCCTGGCAGGGTGCGTGCGGTTGCGGTGCCTGCCTGGTCACCCCCGGCGCCGTCGCGTCGCGGCTTAGCGAGCCACTCCGGGGCCGGGGGACCAACCCAGCCGCTTGGCCCGCTTCCGCTCCTCGCGCTGCCGGCGCCTGTGCTCCGCGCGGGTCAGATGCGGGGACGTCAGAAGAACCACGGCGCGCTCGGCGCTTTCCTGCACCGGCGTCCAGGGACCGCCCGGTGCCTGCACTCGGGCGCACTCCGCGGCTGCAGCGGCGATCGCCCGCCACGCGGCCACGGCTGCGGGCGTTGGGGCGGGCGCCCCACGGAGCACGTGGAGTCTCTCTGCGTTTGCGAAGGCGCTATCCCAGCGGCGCAGAGCCCGGCGTACAGCGGCCTGGCGTGCGCGCTCCTCGCGCGCGGTGGCACGAACGCCGGCCAGCGTGTCCCGGTGCGTATCCCAGAAGTCCGATCCGGAGAGACGGAACTGCCCCCTGGCGTGTAGCCATCGTGGCAGCGACTCGGATTGGCCCTGGCGTCGACGCCGGTAGGCGGCAGCCCGACACGCGTGGCTGCAGAAGCGCGGCGGACGGCCGCGGACGGAGCGCTGATCGATTGCAACGTTGCACGCAGCACAGTGAAGCGAACCGCGCTCGACTACGAGCCGCTTCACGTCGTCGTCATCGCGCCGCGATCACGAACAGGACGAACACCTGCGACATGCGGCGACCGTTACCACGTCTCGATATGGCGCGCATCGGATCGAGTATGCCGTTGCTTCCCGACGCATACCAGCGATCGACGAAAAGTGTAAGCGACCGGTAAGCGCT
>PKWB01000002.1 GCA_003131685.1 Candidatus Dormiibacterota bacterium | reverse complement strand
GCGACCCTCATCGAGGGTCTCGCGGGTGTGATCGCGCTGCTGCTCGGAGACCGCGCGCACCGCATGAGCCCCGCGGCGTTTGACGACGGATACCCGAGCGCTGCCGATGCTGTCGCCGCACCACCATTCCCCGGCCGCTTCACCGGGGCTGCCGCGCCCAGCCCCGCACTTATCGCTGTGCTCGCATCGCGGCTCACTGCGGACCTCCGCATGCGCGACGAACGGATCGCCATCCACGTGGCCGACGGCCATCGCGACGACGCCATCACCCGGCGACTCGGCGACGGAAGCGGAATCATCCTGCTCCCGTAGCAGCAACAGAGCAATAAGAGACTTCCGCTGGCGACTGTTAGCGGTCAAAAATGTTGCAAGTCTTCAAATGGTCAGAAAGTCTGCAAGTCAGAAAGTCTGCAAGTAGGACAAGAAGTCTGCAAGTGAAAGGTCGGACGGTCAAAAAGTCTGCAAGTGGCCTTTGTTTGTATGCCGACACCTACGACCGCCTCGCCTGCACAATTCACACGAACTCCAGAGCGGGTGGCACTCCTCGAACTGACCTGTCCTGGTTGCCGCCGCATCGCGCGGAGCTGCCAACACTCTTCTAACGCACACCTCCTCCCCTCTCGCCCGGGGCCGCCTTCGATCGCTGGAGGCGGCCCCTTCTCATCGGACCGCATCCAGCGAAGGCGATACCTACGTGAGCGAGCAGCTCATCATTGACCTCCAGGCTCCATCACGGCGCATCAGCGATTCGGCCTTCGAGAGCTGAGCGGTCGATCAGCGCGTCTTCATCTCATCGACTATGGTCGATCTCAAGCCGGAACGTGCAGCAGTCGCGACGGCCATCGACTCGGCGGGAGCGGAGCCGGTGCTCTTCGAGCGGTTCGGTGGACGCGATGACGAACCAGAACGCGCCTACCTATCCGAGGTGCACCGGAGCACGATCTACCTGGCGATCCTCGGAGACCGTTATGTCAAACGACTTATGCCGTCGCGACGCTCGGCAATTCACGACGAAAACCGCGAAGCCGAGCAGACGCACCTGCGGATTTGTGCGTGGGTGCGCTACGACAAGACGATCGCCGCGAGACCGGCGGGGTCGGCTCAACCAGACTTCCATCTCGTCCCCGCCGTGGGCTCGAAAGGCAGCGCCAAGGAGATGGATGGATCTTGACTTGACAGGCTCATCTCGATCATGTTCTCGAGGTCAGGAACCGCATCGGGTGGTACATTGCTGCTGTGCGCACGAGCATGAGGCTAGAGTTGCGGGGGGTCGATGGCTTGCCGGAGATTACGCCCGGAATGGATCTTGGGGGCTTGATCGCCAAGCACGCTGCACCGTTGCATTCGGGCGACGTGGTCGTGGTGACCCAGAAGGTAGTCTCGAAGGAAGAGGGTCGGCTGCGGGATCTCGCGACTGTGGTCGTTACCGAGCGCGCGAGTCAGCTCGCGGTACGCTATCAAGTCGATCCGCGTATGGTTCAGGCCGTGCTCGACGAGAGTGTGCGCGTGATTCGCGACGATCGTGTGCTCCTGGTCGAGACCCACCACGGCTTCATCTGTGTCAACGCCGGAATCGACAAGTCAAACGTACCCGGCTCCGACACCGTCTCATTGCTCCCCTTGAACTGCAACGCCAGCGCTCTGAGACTTCGGGAGCGGATCGCCAGCGTTTCTGGAGTTGACGTCGCCATCATTATCAGCGACACGTTTGGAAGCGCTTGGCGGCACGGGCTGTGCGACATCGCGCTTGCAGCAGCGGGAATGCCTCTTGTGTTGGAGCGCGAGCACGAGGATGACTTTGGGGTGCCGCTACCGGCAGGAATGATCAACTTCGCAATCGCAGATGAACTCGCAGGCGCTGCCGAACTGATCATGGGCAAGGCCCGCCGCCTTCCCGCTGTAGTCGTCAGTGGCTTGAGCTTTCCGAGTCCCAGCGATATCAGTGCATGACGAGGGTCGTCTGACTTCGCCGTGGTGGAGAGACGCACTTCTTCGGGCAGACGTGTCACAGAGGAGAAGTGCCAGCGTCGGATCGTGAGAGTTGTCAGTACCCTCGTGCACTCCTCGCGTGCCTAGGACGCTCGCTCCGGCGTCCGACCAATGTGCAAGATTCTGGCGCCTTCGAGTAAAGCTTGCCGAGCGGCGCGGCGCAAGAGCGACCTGGACCGTCTTCGACTGGAAGGCGCGTTTGAATATCGGCGCGAGCGGTTGGCTACCGATTCTGGATCGCTGCTCCAGGGTGACTTGGCTCCACGAAGGCTCGCGTCTCTGGAGGGATTCCCAAGAATCAAAGACACAATTCCTTTAGACTGTCACGATCGTGTCGGGCGCATCCGTCAAGCTTCATCCGAACGCCGATGCGGTTGGCGGCACCAGCGATACCGCGGAGCGCGGTGAGGACACATCGCGCTCGTGATTGACGTGTACGTTTCTGCTCGCAGCGCGTCAGACCACAGTTGGGGTAAGGTGCGACTTACTTCGTCGTCGACGCTGAGAGCAGGCTGTGCAATCGGGATCGGGCGTGTACGTGTATCTGATTGTTTCAAGGGTCTCAAGGTTGACAGAAAGAGCCGTTCTGGCACCACGGAGTGCGGGGGAGCAGCGCGTCATCGCCAAGAACGCTTCGAATGCCGTCAATCCAGCGAGCATGTGGACAGTTGGGCGACTTGGTGCATGCCTCTGCGTCTGCGGTCTGCGACTAACGTCGCGGGCCGTCGGAAGAATCGAGGTTTCCCATGCCGTTTGTATTGCACATCGTATACATGCAGTTGGCGAGAGATATGGGCAGATCCATCCCACACCATCCGTGCGTGCCACTGTTATGAAGAGAGTCCTCGAACGTGCGAATCGCGTTGCCAGGGCGCCCAACACGTTGAGCGGCATGTGGTCGTCTGCATTGATAACGACGTCCGTTGGCGTCAGATCCTGAGCAACGTAGGGGCGAAGTTTGAGGTCGCTCAGATCGTCGAGGTCGACGCGATCGGATTGCAAAATACCAAGTTCGGACAGGGCAGAGAGCAAAGCCACGTCATAGGGACCTGACCCCAGGATGTACGCGCCCGATCGGAGGAAGATCTCAAGCCGTCGGGCCGGGGAGTCGGAGCTGGCGGCAATGTAATCGAGAGTCTCCTTGTGACGGGTTCGCTCCTCGGGGGTGAGCCCATGCGCCGCGTCGAGCGAGGCATCTCGTGCGAAGCCCGTTTCAAGGAGGCATCGTACGAGACCCTTCACATGCCTCAGTCGCGTTCCGTCAAGTCCGCTCGTGAGCTCGGCGACGGTATGGTCCCCGTCGAGGTAGGGTTGTAGCGCCTGTAGCCACTGGCTATCCCTCTCATTCGGGAGCATCACGCTTCGAGATCCGTTCACAAGAGCGACGCGCCCAGCGATGGCTGCAAATGCGGTGCCGGGATAGAGGGCGGGCTTCACAAGGCCTTCGTTCGGCATGAGCGTGGACTCCTCCCTTTGACGACCCGACGCGCTAGCGATTACCGCGATGGGGCATGGCTGCGGCTGTCAAATTACCATCGTTGCGGCACGAAACGCGCCACTCGGCTTCGGGGTACCGACAACGATTTGGAACAGTGGACGGTCATGACTGTCGACATCCAGCAGCTTGATGATTTCGGGTGCGACGTAACCATTGTGGATTCGCGCAGTCAGGCCGTACAGCGCCGTCATGACACATATCCGCTGCGCGATGATTCCTGCTTCTTGGTTGAGAACGCGGTATGCCCTTGCACCGAATTGAGCAAATGCCGAGGGACTGGAAACCAAGAACACCACAGCATTCGCGTTGCGATGATCGACGTTGCGGAAACGCTTGGTACGATCGAAAAGCGCCTGGAAAGCAGCCGTATCAACATCGCGCCACGGCGTTAAGGAATGGTCTCGGCTCGACAACTGCAATAATTGCGGTAGTGTGTCAGTCACTCGAAGGGGAAGCAGGAAGCCATGAACGAGATCATTGCCGGCAATCACCGCCGCGTCGCTGCGATGCAATGCATAGGCATGTGCGAGGATGCTCGTAAGGGTCTCCATGCCGATCGGCTCGCCAGTCATGGCGAAGTCAACCGGTCCAGAGGTCCGGTGCTGAAGAGCCTTCAAGAGGCTGGCCGCGTCGTCCCCGTTGTCCGCGATGATCGGCAGCGGGTCAGGGACGACGCTTTTCCTTGAGACCCGTAGGTGTTGGAGCCGACTGGCACGATCGACTTCGATGAATGCGGAGCAGACGTCTGGATCCAACTCATCCGTCGCAGCATGTCTGCCTGTTCTGAGAATTCGGTCGGGGACTCGCCCGAGTTCGAGTTTGGTTGCTAGGAGCGATGGCGCAGCGTCGTCGGCGTGAGGTGGATTGACCCGTTGGTTGAGGCCCCGAACTTCGAGCGGAAGGGCGCACATTACCGCTTCGTTCGGATCTGTCAAAGCGAGGAGTTCATTCAATACCGTGTCAAGAAACTGGTAATGGACGCGACCGTCGAGTCCAAAGGCATTTGCGACCATAAGAGCCGTACCGACTGCTATCCCAGCCTCCTGCGTACACAGCCTGTAGGCATAGCTACCGTAATGAAACGCGGTCTTCTGGAAGAGAGAGGCGAACAGCATGACGCAACTTGCGTTCCGCAGGTCCATACCCAGGGCCTCTCCGATCGCCGACCTGCAATCCCCGGCGGACAGATGGACCGCAAGATGGTGGGCAGGATCGTAGTAGTACAACCCGGAGGGCAGCGGTGGTGCCGTGTGTGTCCAGAAGTACAGCTCCGTGGGAAAGAAGCAGCGCGCCGAGGGCGAGTAACGGTGGTACGGCCAGGCGACATTTGGACCAAACTCGATGCTCGAGATGCCTGCAACAAGAAAGAGGATCGTGCCGAGCGCTTCAGCGTCAGGGTATGAGCCGCGGCGATTGTTGTTACCGCCGGAACCACCAAGGACGCTGGGTTTCCGGGAGTGAGCGGATACTAACGACGGATCCGGAAGCGGTATGCGAAGAAGAGCATCGTCGTATACCTTGAACGGGAGAGGCTTCTTCGAGTCATGGCTAGGCGATGTGATCTCCGCCTCTCTCAACTCTTCGGGAGCGTCAAGGCTCTGTTGCCAGTACTGCAAGCCCAGTCGAGCGGAGCGGCGGAAGGTGTCGCCATGTCCTTCGCGGTGTCGCGTCATGGAAATGGGTGAGGGTACCGATTGATTTCAAACGGTTGCAGGGGGCGGTCTCGGTATCCTAGGGTTACTGGGACGTCGAGGATCCGCGGAATGCCATCGGTCCGGCGTAGGCTATGTCCGAAGGTCATAGGCAAGGTGCCCGGGACGACGACCTTAACACAGTCGAATCCCCCCGCGCGATGCTCGTCGGTCGTCTGCTGCACCACGATAACGTCGAGTCCACATCGCAAATACCGAGCGACTGCTTCGCGCAGATCATCGCTGAGATCCAAGTGATGCGGCCAGGGCCAGCGACGCTTGACTTCGCTGAACGAGATCATCGCTTTTGAGTCTAAGAGAAAGTCGAAACGGTTGAAGGCCTGTGGATGGTAGTAGAGAAGCGAGTGATCTGACATCTCCCGCACTAATGCCGGGTCTTCGACCATCTCAAGCGCTCGCGTAACTGTCGCGGCGTCAAGTGGTCGTCGCGCTGATTCCGCAACGCCAGCGAGTTCCGACAAGGCATTGAGAAGCGCCGAGGAGGCATCAAGGCCCGACCCAGCTGCACAAACGGCCTTCGGAAATGCACTCCGCTGCCGTTCATCGATTCCCATCACCCACCAACAAGGAATCCCTTGCTCCATTGTGCTCACAAACAAGGCAACACTCAGCCCAGTCGTCGTAGCAATTCGTGAGATCAGCAAGCGTGCGGTGGGGTCATCAATGGTCTCAGGATCAACACGCGGAATTGAGAGTCGTGCGTACCAGGTTAGGAGAAACGCATCCCGCTCGGCGACCTCAAGTAATCCATGGAGCACGGCCTCTTCAAGGCAGTTTCCGAGCGCGCAGCCATTCGATATCTCGTAGACGAACGGTCGCTGGCTGTGCGTGCTGTTATGGTGGTGGCCATAGTAGGCATAGCTCTCAGGCACAAGGATCGGGGCCTGGTGCGCAAACGAGTACCCGTATACCCACGGAAGGACCAAGTCCTCATCAAATCGTCGATACGGGAGACTCTCATGTACATAGCGATCTTCTGGATATAAGCCAAGCAGTTGTGGATTCAATGCCTGTCCGACGAGCTCCCTGTAGGGAGCACGCACGACGGTTGTGACGCCGCGAGGGGCAAGCCCTCCGAGGCGCTCGAGAGCCTCGGCAATGGCGGTAGCCTCCGAAGTAGCATAGTCGAGGGAACGTCCCCACCCGGTGGCCGGGGTCTGGCCAGGGCCTCTTCCGGCCGAGGCCACCACACCAGCCACGATCGCGGATCGATATCGCTGCACACTTCCGATCACCCCTGACTCGGAGTCTGAGTAGATTTTCCGGAGGGTCATATGATCTATAGCAGCCGTGCGGGCACGGCTCGATGCGATCTTCAGTCGTGGTTGGAGGGTAATTGCGGCTGCATCAGGATTGTCGTTCGGGAGCTGTGCGCACAGCCGGCACATGGGGTTAGGAAGGAATGTATGACGCCGTACATCGAAACGCAGCAAGTCGATGGCGAGAAACGCACCGAAGGTTTGAAGATCGCTAGGGTCGTGACGACGTGCGAGAGCCTCGATCTCAGCGCAGATCACGCAAACCACCAGATCCGCGCTCGCCGCGGTCAGTGACGTAGGATGAAGCTTGGCAATATCGTCGCCGTACCGGCTCCATAGCATTTGATGGGCATCCGCGTGCCGTCGAGCACCGTTGCGACGTTCTTCGGCACAAAGTGAGCATCCGTGACCAGCTGTTGAGAGGAATGGTCCAATGATCGCGCGCTGGAGTTCGAGGCGAACAGCGAACACTGCTGCCGCATCCTTCCTGACGCGTTCAATAATGCCCACTTGAGCGGATTGCCATCCTTCACTTATGACTATGGCTGTGGTTTCAGCAGTGGAAGGTTCTGCCTTGTACCGCGTCGCAATAGCAACCGTCGATTCGTAGGATCGTAGAGCAGTCTCAAGCTTGGAACGCAGTCGGCTTGGGCGGCCAATCACAAGGAATTGGTGTGAGGCAGACACATCGGCGGTTGCGTAGGGGTCGAGCATCAAGAATCCAGCAGAACCACTCGCACGAGATTCGGCGCGAGGTCGTACAGTGCGGGATCATGGTCCAAGGGAATCGCGACAGGTCGATACCCTAACCGGCGGACCGCTTGGTTGAGTAGTGGACGGTGATCCTCGGGGAAGCGCTCTGGAATGTCAACGGGGAGCTGGGAGGATTGATTGCCTCGTCGCTCCATTGGTAGTTCGATGATTCGAGGGTGTATTGTCGCGAACAGTTCGGGTGACTGCGCTGCCAATAGGACGCTCGACAGGCCCTCCGCCAATGCCGCCGCGCTTGAAAGACTCGCAGAATAGGCGACCGTTCGATCCGCCAACGTGAAAGCGAGTACGACGACCGCCTCGAAAGGGCTGATGTCGAAGACGGCCGTCTCCTCGTTTAGCCGGCTAGTCAGTTCGCGCAATTCCGCGACTTCGCCATCTAGCCTTAGTGAAGCGATGTCAAGTTGTGGGAAGGGCCGTCGCGATTCAGATAGCTGTGCGATCGAGATTGCGCGGAGATGTGCGAGGAGGGCAGTCTCAACTGAAGCGCGCCAGCTCGATCCTAAAGCGACGCCGATTAGATCCGTGGAGCGGTCATGTCCGGACAGACAGGGATACGCGAGTTCGCTCGGTACTACGACCGGTTCGTTATTGACGATCTCCACTCCGAACACGCCTGAAGGCGGCTGAGTGGTTGAGATCCGGGCGCCGACATGCGCCGCTTGGCCCCTTGTATGCATCCGTCGGAGATCGACGGCACGCGACGCGTATAGCTCAAGTGCGCGCCGTAGCGCTGTCACCCTGGCCTGCTGGGCGTCGAGTGCCACGCCGTAGGTCGACAATAGATGGCCTGCAGTTGGATCCTTCGGGTCGACTACCTTCGCCTCAGCGACACGAACTGGAAACTGCCTGTGCTTCTGCTCACCGACCTCGCGGATGACACCAAGACGAGCGTCTACCGCAGGGCTGATCGCCTCCAGAAACGACGCATCGTCCACGGTCGACCTACGCTCAAGTTCGGCAATCTGCATGACGAAGTCGCTCTGCGAGATCGGGCCTGAGGGAAGATAGGGCGGGGACGGAAGACATTGATGGCGGGAGGTCTCGAGCGTCTTCAAGTTGACGCAAAGTAACGACTGAACGTTGTCGCTCGCGTCTATGTCCGTGGCGTAGCTGAACCACCGATAAAGGGCATGATTCGCCACAATCCCCGCGGTGGGTCCGACGAGATAGCGACTCGGCTTTGATTCGAGCAGGATATCTTCATGCGACCCGACCAGTCTCGCTATGCTTGCCATCCACCGCGTCCTCGGGTTGGCGGGGGCGCAAACTGGACCGATCCACGCCTCGTCGCCGAACGACACGGCCGGTACGAAAACGCGACCTGTCGCCGAGCAGTGGTTGTCGATCGCCGCAATCTCGGGCATGGGGTGATCGGCAATTAGCAGAACAGCATCGGCCGCCTCGATGTGCTCAACGTAGGGCGGGTTTTGCCCTACCCAGTTATGAATCTCAAGATGTTGCAAGGGATCACGCCGATTCGCGGCTTCTCCAACCGCCTGGATGCTCCTCAGCGCATCTGGGCTCTCCCGAGTCAGCACCACGCTCAATTGGCGAACACCAGTCAAGAGGGCTGACTGGACGAGCGTAGCCATACTCGGGCCAGCGCCGATCGCCAGTACGTGTGCCTCCCTGAACCGTTGAAAGCGGGCGTGTTCCGAGTCGGTAATTTCGCCGATCGACGTGATTTCGGCCTCGTAGAGCTCGACTTCCCTCTGGGTCAGAGAGTGGGCGCGATCCATCGAGACGTCTCTAACCAGGTTGGCCTCGTGGAGGAGCGCGACGAGGGTCTCGATCACAGCTTTGCGCTCGTCTTCCAACCCGATCGTCAGTTCGTTGAGCGTCAGGCGGCCATGCAAATAGGGTGCGATTCGGGCTAGCCATTGGTAGTATCCGGCACCCACTAGTGTCATCGTTCTACCACCATGGAAAATATAGACCCCGTCGTCAGACTCGCTGTCTGTAGGGGGTGATGAGGTTTCTTGACGAGGTAGTGGAACGAAGAAGATGCCGCCCCTGAGGCGCGGACGCATGCTGGGGGATAAATCGGTCACGATTCTTGGATTGTCACCTCGCTTGCAGCGGCAGGCCCAATCGTGGGGCCGGACTACGCATCGAAACTGCTCTCAGAAGCGCAGAAGGACATGTGGTCTGCGCTCGCCACCCCCAATGAGCACCTGCGCAAGGCTCGTCAGTCCGGAAGGCAGCCTGAATAGGCTATCCATCCTGTCCACCGAGAAGCCCAGTGAAGCTCGGCAAAGTAGTTCATGTTGTACAACGGAGTAGGCGCGTTGGACAACAACCCCGGCGTGCATGTTGAGGACTCTGTACCATCGACTGCCGAGTTGTCGGGCTCCCGTTCGGATATCGCCAACTGGGACCAGCATCACGCTCGCTGCGTCGATTCCAGCCCGCTCCGCGGGCAACCGCGCGGCGTTTCGGGCGTCCGCGAGGCAATCGGGTCCGGCGACTTGCCACAGACGTCGCGAGGACGGTTCGTAGCAGTAGGCACCCGGCTCGAACCCTTCAACACGACGAACGATCAAGTAGACGAGGAGATGCTCGGCAGCGATGGCATCCCTAGAGACATCGGTTGCGTATCCTTCGCAGCAGCGCTGCAAAAGGCAGGCGAGGAGGCTCATCGGCATTGTCTCCAGCCGCGTTGGAAAATCAGATTCACGCACTCTCGGGTTGCAGGACTCGGTGCATTGGGATTCATGAGGTGCAACGAGATTGATGTCCAATTGGCGCTCGATCGGAATCGTCGTCTGAAGTACCAGGGCTGGAACAGGTAGTCGGGCGGTGGCGGCCTCCTTTCTATTCAACGATGAGCGCTCGTGGAGTCGAAGAAGAAGAGGCCAGCGACTCAAGCTGATCCGGCGTTGATGATCCCGAGGGACCCGAGTTACGGGCGAACTGGACTGGAGGGCGGACGCTAGTCTCGGAACATCTATGCGAGGCGACCAATTCATGGTGGCATACGCCGATTCGTACTCCCAGTCGAGATTGAGCAACCTGTTGACTGCCTTGTCGTCGAAGATGTAACGAACGCGGAGGGATTGATCCGATTCCAGAACTTCGAGCGCGCTGCCTATAGTCACCCCGGTGTCCAATGAGGACAGTCGATAGCTGAACTCTTGGTATTTGAAACCGTTCTTCTCGAATCTAACTGTGAGCACGAGCGTGGCGGGCGGGATGTCGGGGACGCTGCAGCCGAGTGCGCGGGCAACGGCCTGATTCGGTATGTTGACGCGGACGATGTCAAGGTCATCATTCAGCGGGTCGTAGTGCAAGGCAGTTGAGGCGATTGGTCCGCGTATCACGATGTATGCTTCGTTGGGATAGAGGGCACCGCCAGATGGCTGAACGCGGACCGGCATCGGAACCACGTCGGCTCCGCTGAGGTCGGCTTCGCGTGGTGCAGGAGGGGCACTCATCCATCGAAACGCAACTACTCCGCAAAAACCACGGAGATTTGCGATGAGTAGTGCCGCAGCCTGAAGATCGCCGGTGCTCGCCAAGAGCCCGTCGCGAATTATCGAATTTCGGCCATAACGCTTGAACCGCACCCCGGCAAGATGCCATTCGGGAATCGGACCACTTTCGAGCCGGTGGTACCCGAGTAGGTACTCCTCCATGGCGTCGATGCCGGCGACGTCAGCCACAGTCGGCCATTCTAGACGCCCGAAAGGGGTCGGGTCGGTTTCTCAAATGCCGGTCCGTGCACATCCAGGCTGCCGCCGAACAGTAGGTAGCTGCCACTCGTGGTCCGCTCAACGGATGGAAGCGACTCAGTCCGCATGGAGATCGCGACCGCGGCCGCTTCCAACGGCCACTGAGCGCGGCAATCCATTCAATCGTCGCCGATCGGCCGTCGCCTCTGGCGTTTGCGAACTGGGACCGAGAAAAAACGGAAGCGGTTGAAGATCGCGGCGAGGAGCCGAAGACCTGACAGCCCGACGTGCTAGCACGTCGACTCACAGCGAATGCCCGAACACGTGAAGCCCACCGCCTCGGGCTTCTGGCGGGCAGGGATGGCGCTAGCGATTCACGAGCCGCTCTCGGAGACGAGGATCTGCATTGCTCAGATTCCAAGCCCTCGTCGGCGACTACAATCGGAAGGCGATGTTCGAGCAGATCCCGGGATGGGCGAGGGTCATGGCGGCTCTGCTGTTCGCTATCGGTCTTCTCTTCGCGTTAGCGGAGTCAGAGTCTCCAGACTTGGTACTTTGGACAGGCAAGGCAGTGGCTGGGACCGAAGTTGGCAGCGTCGTCTCCTACTCGTATCAGGGCAACCACTACTCATTCGACGCTCATGACCGGTCTGCATACGATCCGCCAATTTCAGTGGTCGTCTACCTCGATCCACGCACGCCTGGCGACGCGGTGCTGAACAAGCCCGCGGCGCGGTGGGCGGAGGCGGGGCTTGTGCTCGTACCTATTGGTGCTGCGGTCGCGGTAGCGGTGGTTAGTAGGTGGAGCTCGGCCCGGCGTCGCGACGAGTCCGAACGGCTACGTGCGCGCGGCGTGTATGGGTACGGCTTCCCTAGCGGGTCTATCGAGAGAATCGCCCGCCGAGGTCGGGGTCAACAAGATGATGATGGCGCAGATACACCGCCGCACGAACAGCAGGGTGGGCGACCCGCTCCTCGATAGCACATTTGGAACTCGAGCGCGGAATCACGCCAACCCACTCCGCTCTTGCTCGACACCGCGACACGACCCCGCAGCCAGTCTTGACGAAGGAGCCCGACACAGCGAGCAGGTGGGCTGTTGATACCCCGGGTCTGCAAGCGCAGAGTACGCTCGGAGCTCACGTCGACCTGACCGATGTTGGAGTTCCACTTCCAAATCGCTATCGGATGACACTCGCGGCGATACGCCCGCAGGCAGTTCAGCCTCCAGGGAAGTGATTGGACCTGGGTGCGCGACGCCCACAGGGCAGAGGCTTCGTACCAGCTCGGCAAAGCCCAGATCGACTCGTACGTTGGAATCGGTCGGGCCGGTTTGTCGAACGCACCCGAGGCGAGGTACGATCACGGGCTATGGCCGAGCCCCGGGTGAGGCTGTGTATCGTGGTTGGGATCTCAGCGATCTTCGCTACGTCGTGCTCGCCCCCAGACCTCGCCGGGCCTGTTCGAGTACATGTGGATCACCCGGTTGCGCTCGTCGACGCTCCGGTCTCGATCACCCTAACCGGGCTGCGGGCGGCCACGCGAGTCACCATCAAGGCCAGCGCGATGGATTGCGACGCGACACCATATGCGTCACAGGCCACGTTCACGTCTAACGTGGGTGGGGATCTGGATCTCGCAACAGCGGCCGCTGTTTCCGGCGCCTATTCGGGCGTGGACGGCATGGGCCTCATCGAGAACTTGCGACCCATCGTCGGCGGTCAAACCTCCTTCGCCTTCTGCGTGCCTGAGACCGGCTTCGACGTAACGCTAACGGTAGACGTTGCTGGCCGCGATGTAGCACATGCCACACTCACAAGGCTCTGGTCGCTACCGGGCGTCTCTGAGCGTGATCTTCGCCCGTCCGCCGCGGGGATTTACGGCGACTTCCTAGCACCGCCGACAGGAGTTGCGGTGCATCCGGGAATACTCGTGTTTGGCGGATCGGAAGGAGGGCTGTCAGCTCACACCGAGGCAGCATCGCTTGCCTCGCACGGCTATCCCACCCTAGCCTTGGCGTACTTCGCCGAACCGGGGCTTCCTGATACCGAACAGAACATACCCCTCGAGTACTTCGTAAAGGCATTGACGTGGCTCGCCGCTCAGCGCGGAGTTGACCCGCATCATCTCGTAGTGATAGGGGTCTCCCGGGGCGGCGAAGCTGCTCTCCTACTCGGCGCCTACTACCCGAATCTGGTTCACGCTGTGATTGCAGAGACGACCAGTGGCACCGTGCTCTGTGGCTTCGACGCCGAAATGCGTTGCGACGGACCCTCGTGGACTCTTCATGGCGTTGCCCTTCCGTACTCGACGAACTTCAATGACCCGAGCGCGGCGACGAATCCTGAGCAGTTGATACCGGTTGCGAGGATCGACGGCCCGATACTCCTGAACTGCGGCGGCCAGGATCTCCTGATTCCGTCCTGCCTGTTTGGCTCGGCGATCGAAGAGCGACTAAACGCCGCCCATTTTCCATATCCGCACCAACTGCTCACGTACCCCGACGCCGGTCACTTAGTCAACGCCGGCGTCCCGTTTGACCCCATCTACATCGACGGTTTGGGCGGGACGCTGGAAGCCAACGAACTCGGAGTAGCCGCCTTCTGGTCAGAGCAACTCACCTTCCTCGCGGCAGTCAGCAAATGACTTAATCGTGGCGGAGATGCATCTGATTCAACTGTGACGACCGCTACGGAATCCGGTCACTAAACCTCGATCATCGATCACGGCGATGACCTGAGAGAAGCACCGGGCAGCGCGCCCCAAAGGCAGCCCCTCGTCATACTGACTTCGACGCGAATCGCGGATCTCTCGGTCTACCTCTGCGAGGGCCGAATGGGCACGAAGGAGCCTACGTTCGCGACGCACCAATCGCTGTACGTCCGTCCCGCGCTCCCTGTGATCGAGGGTACAGTTTCGGCGAGGCGTGCGAACCTGTTCACGCGAAGGTCTGTCATAGTCTCAAGAAGAGCGGTAAAGAGCTCGGGTCGCATCGTCAGCCTGGCCATAAGGTCGATGGCTGCAGCCTCTGGCGCATCAACGTAGCCGATGTCTTCCGCTATTGTCCTTGCAATGGTCGCGACCATCTGCTTGCAGGTCAGCAGTTGTGGCCCCGTGATTTCGTAGACACGACCCTCATGACCCGGTTGTGTTATGACCGCGCATGCAACCGCCGCCACGTCGCCGGCTACAACCGGTGAAAAGCGTCCTTCGCCTCCAAGGCAGTTGACAAGACGTTGGCTACGAACTTGGGGGGCCCACCAAAATCGTGTGTTTTGCATCATGATGGTCGGGCGAAGGATCGTATACGCAACACTGGAACGCTCGATCGCTTGATCTGCATCGCGTTCGCTATGCCCAGATCGAGCATTCGAGTCGAAGCCGGCTGCAAGTGTCGATTGCCGGACGATTCGCTCTACGTGAGCCGTCTCAGCTACCTCAATCAGTGGTTGGACTTGGCTCGAGTGTGAAATCAAGTAGACGACGCGTACGCCCTCGAAGATCGCGCCGAGCGTTTCGGGCTTATCCAAGTCCCCGACGCACCGCTCAACCTCGCCAGCGAAGTGTGCTGCCCACTCGAGATTCCGGACGAGGACCCGCACGCGTTGTCCGGCCGCCAGTAAGCGGATAACCAAATCGGAGCCAACCGGCCCGGTGGAACTTGTGATCAGGATCATGGGCGCCCACCGATTACCTTGGCATCGCCGCTAGCCAGCCAACACAAGGTTGCGGGCTCGACGGATACTGGATCGGAATTGTTGGGAGTGATCTGACTCGCGAGAGATACATCGCGGCACTCTCCCACCGCCTCCGGTTCAGAGCGTCCTGTGGCACGTTGACCACTGAGGACCGCCACAACTTTCGCGACCCTGGGAACGATTCGCCTAAGCCCCTGAAGCAATCCAGCGTCGAATCCCGAGCCATATTCGACATGGGCACTTGCCCGTTCGGAGGCGTCAAGGTTTGACCTCGAGCGGGACGCGGCTCCGACCGACACCGCGATCGCCGTGATCAATGGGTCCAGCACAAGCGCCTCCTCGGCCCACGGCATCGCAGACTTTCTCGAGCAGACCGGCGTCAGTGCACCCCGACTCAAGGAAAACGACGACTCGAATCCATACTGAAGAGGTAATTCCGATTCTTCTGGGCGATCCCCGCTAACAGCATTCGAGAAGGAACTGTCCAGCGAGCAGGTCAACCGCGCCCCGGCGGCCTGTGGTCCGGAGGCGGCTGGGCGCGACCCCGTCATCCTTGGCCGTCCAAACCGTCCCGGTTCCTCCCATGTTGGTTTCGCAGAGACTCCAGACAAATCGCCAGCGCTGCTCTCCGGCGTGGCGGTCTCTAAGCACCTTGATCGCGGCGCAGCACGACGCGCATTCGTCTCCGTAGGATCAGCAAGAAGCGTGAAGTGTGTCCGGTCCATCACAGAATGTGTCATTGACCGCAATCGATGGTTCGCTAGGAACTCCCGGATCCATCCTGAAATCACGGTAGCCGAACCGTGCTCCCAGTTCGCAAATACGAGCTAGCAGATCCGGCGGGACAATGAGTTCGTCGAAACGCCCTTGACGTGCGAGTGGATGAATTTGCAACTGAGGAGCACGCAGGAATGCTGGGTCGAAGCCTCCAGGAGCTTCGGGGGGGCCAAGCGATGCATACGAGGAGCGCTCCGGATGTGTCATGGACTCGATCGACTCACAACTCGATGGGAGTCCAAAGGTGTCCGCACAGCGCCTCAGCCATTCGACCGGGTCTGCCAGAAAGTCCTCCGCGCGAACCGTCAGGAAACGACTTGGATCGATCCACTGCCCAATTGTCATGATACGCAGATGCGCTGCATACCAGACCTCGAGACCTTGAACGATTAGATCGTTCCTCGAATAAGCTCCGTATCCGCTCACTAGTCGAGCCCAGGAGGTCGCAGTCGACAGCGGGTCGCGTATGAGATGCACAAAACTCGCTCTCCTGAACCTGCTAACGCACCGCGCGATGGCTTCGTTCGACCGCGTTGTTCCTGGAGACTTCTCCACAGCGCGTTTCGGAGCGACCAACGCAAACAGGTGTGACATTACGCAGGTTCCCGTCCACTGCGACCTATTCGTCAGCCAATCGCGGGCTCTAATTACACTATCTGAGGACTGGTCCCCAAAGGTAAGTTCTGCGAGGGCGCGAAGCAGACCAGACCGACAGTAGCGATCGAAGCCCAAAGGCAGAAGTCGGTCGTTTTCGAGGATGTCTCCTACCGTCTCGCCACCATGGCAAAGCTCTAACTCAGGAAATGCATAACAGGCCGGATTCGCACCTAAGCACGCGGCAAATATGGACGAATACGAGCGTGCCGGAGCGAGGACGAGAATTGGCTGGGTATTCTGCGATGCTGTCACTCTTTGGACTGCCGATGTGGCGGTCTGCTCGAGCCCGCCAGCCTCCAGACGGTCGGGTCGATTAGAGCGAGCGGCCTTGTATCCCCAGAAGTCCGCACGTTTGGAATACGGATATCACCGATCCCGAGTACGGATAGATTTGCTCCTAGGTTGGGTGCGACTCCCAGTGCCACTGGGTGATCACCGAGATGGCCCTGCACTAGGCGGGACCGCGACGAACGCCCAAGCCCTCGGGTGACGCACCCAGCCTCGAGTTGATCGCCGTGACGGGGTGCCTACTTGCAGAAACACCTATCGCAACAGCAACTACCACTGCCGCCGCAACATTCAACGTTGGCATCGCCGCAGCTGACACACAGGGCGACAGCCAGTTGTTGGTCGCCGGCCTGTAGATCGCTAGCCTCGACCATTGGCGTGGCCTCAGGGATGGGGAGCGCCTCCAGTTGAGCACGGAGTGCTGCCAAATCCAGAGCTTGCATGGTGGCCATGGATACCCTCCGAAGAGTTGAGTTACGCGAAAGGTAGCATACGCGCGTCGAGCACGCAAGACCCCAAAGGTGGCCCCGCCCGAGCGGCTCGGACGGTCCTCGCAGGAAGCGGCATCTCCGCCGACCTTGGCATTGTGCCAATTGCATCTCGGGATCCTCTGGCATCCTCAAAACCCGCAGGTCGGTCGGACGACTGGGGGGCGTTATCGTGCAGCGACGAGTGGGTACCCGCGGGTCCGACATTTGGAGGGCCGCCGAGGCTGAAGGGTGCCTGTCCGGAGGGAACCGTTACGGCGTCCGAGTGTGGCCTTTGAGCTTCGAGGGAAGCCACTTCCCCGGCCACTACTGTGGTCGGGTGGCGGGCCATAGGTCGCACTCGTAAGCGTTACCGACGCCCCACAACATCGCGTCAATAGGACCTCGACTTGACCGCCATCGCGTCAGAGGTTAGCCTTGCCGGTATTCAGTTCCGAGAGAGAGAGAGAGAGAGTGAGGACCGAACGTGCGAATCCACTCTTGCGCCCGCATCAATAGGTAGCAGGCAGGACATTTTTGACTAGCCTCACCGACGAGATCGGCCCTTCAGACAAACGCAAGCCATGTCGCGTCCAGAGGACACCTCGCGTGACGAGGAGGGGCGATTGAGGAGTGGAGATCCAACCCTTGCCAAACTGATCGCGCAGCTTGGTGAACGAGCTCCAAGAGCGCATCGGACCATCTCAGGGCTTGATCTGCCGACAACGCTCGCGTTGACTTGGGAGGAAGCCATGAGGCTCTCGCGGCTGGGGCCGAACGCAGTGACTATTGCCTTCGAGGGTCGAGTCGACCGGTTCGAACCGAGCGAGGCGGCCGAGCTCGAATCACGCGGCGCTACGACCATTGTCTTCGCCATCCACCAAAGGAGTTCTCCTATTCGAGCCTGGCTTGATGCACTCGCGTGCGCCTTCGACGTGCCTGGATCGAGGCGCCACGCCGCCGCCTTCCTTGGCCGTTCGGCGCCCCAATCTGGCCTCGGCGCACACCAGGATGGCAGGCAGCACATACTGATGGTTCAATTAGAGGGCGAGCGAGAGATAACGCTCTGGAGACCAATCGATCGGGGCGATCCGCGTCGGGGTGTGCGTGAGTGTGACGCCCCGGCAGCCGATGCCACGTGCATGGTTGTTCTAGCGCCCGGAATGGCGGTTTATATGCCGCCTTGGACGCCCCATCGAGCGGACGTCGGCGGGCGATCGCTTAGTGTCTCGTTCGCGGTAGAAGCACTAGAGGTGGACGATTCGAGTCGGCCTCTCGAATAGGGCGCAGCCTGGGTCGAAACCAATCCGTGGCGCGCCTGTCCGCATCCCTGCGCTGTTCGGGAAACATCCACGAAGTGTCCGGACCGACAGTCGAAGGACCTCGGGCCTCCCCTCCAAACACATCAGAGTTGGGCTCGCCAACTGCGTGTCGTGCTCGAGTACCGGCGGGCTAGGCGGACCCGAGCCAAGTCAACTGTCCGCCGCCAATGGCAACTCCTCGGCCAAACGCTCTAACCGAACGTGGCTAGATGTCGTCACCACGCGCAATCCTATTCTCTGCACGCTAAGCTCCAGCGCGCGCCAAGATTTGTTCACCCGCAACTCGTCAAAGTCGAACCCAAAACGATCCCGGAACACAAGGCGGTCGATTCCTTCGCGGCTAAACAGCGGGGCCCGTAGGAGAAAGCCCGCCCCTTCGAATGACGACGATTCGAATTTCACACACTCATCGAATGAGGTGGGCGACGCGAGAAATTGCTGCAACTTTCCTCGTGCATTCGCTAGCCTGTGATGACCGATCAACGACATCGCACCACTGCCGAATCCAAAGTAGTCTCCGCGAAGCCCGAAATAGTATCGTTCACCACCAAACGGTTTCAGGCCCTGAAAAGTGAAGTACATGGGCATGTACTCAACATAGCCATTATCGATGAGTGTTCGAGACGCTTGGGTGGCGGCTCGAAGCTGCGCTTCTCGAGTGATGCCTGGCCGATAGCCCAACGTTATCTGATCAGCCATCACGGTCCCCGGAACGGCGTGGTAAGAATAGGCGGTAACGTGATCCGGTCGAATGGCCACGCAACGACTCAGCGTGTGCGCCAACATCTCCTCGTCCTGACCGGGAAAGCCGGTAATAAGATCCACATTGATGTTTTCGCATCCGCATGCCTGAGCCATGACGACCGCCTCTTCAGCTTGACGCGAGGAGTGTGCTCGCGCGGCGCGCCGAAGCTCTTGTTCGTCAAAAGACTGAACACCGATGCTCAGCCGGTTCATCCCGACCCGCAGTAGTGCGTCAAGTTTACCTTCGGTCAGGGTTTCAGGGCTCGATTCAACCGTATACTCAACAACCTCGCTGAGGTCGAACGCTGAGCGGAGCGTTGCGCCAAGCCTAGTTATTTCCTTGGGATCAAGCATTGACGGGGTTCCGCCGCCCCAGTACACGTATTTGGGGCGATACCCTAGTTCCGCGAGGCGGGGCGCGTAGCATGTTATCTGCTCGATGAGCGCCTCTACGTAGAGTGCGCGCATTTCCCGGGGACTACGCAGTTCGCTCACCGGGATTTCAGCGACCCAATGACAGAATGTGCACTTCGAGCTGCAGAAGGGAATATGGACGTATATCAGCAGGTCCCGCGGAGAGGGTTGACTTTGCGCTCCCGATTCAAGCGCCGCCACCACCTCCTCTGCCGGAAATGGTCGTCCCGCGGAGCGCTCAAGCAGCCCGGTATTCTGCAGTGGACCGTCGGTCACGCCGCGTACCGTCGCATCGTAACCCAGGACCCCGGAACCTCATCAGATGCTGGGGACAGACTAATCATCCGCAAAGAGCCTCGTCCGCCACTGTACACTCCTGCCCTCGACTCCGCAATGCGCCGACGGCAGGCCCACAATCCAGCCGTACGCCAACCGACGCTGAACCGGAGGCTTGGTGCCTTGTGCGGGTCTTGAAGGCCCATCCGCTGGGAGTGAATCCCCTTCGGGCCGTGGAACCGTCGACCCACGTAGCGTCGGCTTGGGAGATAGGCGACAGCGCGTTGGACATGTTCCCATCCGCGGCGCCGCGGACATGTTCGCGCGATGGCCGAGATACTCGTTGATCCCCTGATCGCGAAACTTGAGCACTGATGGTCTATAGCTTGCCATGCGAAGACTGGGGGCAGTCCTATCGTTGGAGGTCACCCGCGCTGGCTGGTAGCCCTCGGCTGCTAGGTTGGTTGCTGACGTGTCGATGAGGAGTGGCCGATGGATGCGATAGAAAGCGCAATCCGCAAGAGCCTGCGCCCTGGACAGCAGCTGCTCACCTACGCCGGCCGCGTGCCTTTCCTGGTCGGAGAGATCAACGACACGGCACTCGTACTCCTCGTTGGCACGCAACGGAGCCGAACGGTCGTGGGTTGGAAACAGCTCGCTGCCGCCCTCGATGGCCTTCCACATCACCAGTGGATCGAGGTGGGGAGCAGCTTCAACGTGGATGGAGATCCGAAAACCCTCGCCGGGGCACTCAAGGAGCACGTCATCAAGCGTGCGATCGCGAACTATGCCGCACCGGTTCTAGTGAGTGCCGGATTCGCGGAGGTCGATGGTGGACGCCCGCTGCGAATCAAGCTGACAGGTCCCGCTCTATCAAACCCGAGACGCCCTGACTGAGGCGTAGCCCCGATGTTGAACGCAACCCGCCTGGTGCGAATGCCGGCAATTAGTCGCCGAAGAGCTTGCGGACGTGTCCTGCTGGACAGTGCGCGTAGAAGTTGGAGCTTGTGGTGCGCTCGTCCATGTACCAATGCCTTCGGCAGTAACACTGCGTGCACTGGACACACCAATATGGACATGCCTCACGATCCAGGGCATACAGGTCTGACGCAGTCCCAGTTTCGATAAACCTGGCGTACTCCTCGAGTTGCTCAGGGGTGCACCCGATCAGCATCGACGAGCCGAACTCATCGAGGACAATCGATGCGTAGCCCAGCCGCCTCCCGATGTTTTCAGTCCCGGGAGGCCCGCCGTTGATCCAGGCTGGGATTGGCAGCGGCTCACCGGTCCTCGACAACGTGACCGCCCCGGGTATCACCGCCGCACATAAAGCACTGAAACCGGCGACCTCCGTCCACGCTCCAATCGTAGACTCCCGGCGGAAAAGCCAACCTAGGCCGTGGCTGATGGCCGCGGCCCCGTTCCCGCTTCAGTCGTCCGGGTACAGGGAGCCCCCTCCAGGCATCGCACCTCGGTCTCGGAGAGGGACAGTCCCAAGTACTTGCGGGGGATGTACTCGAAGCATGAGCAGCGTATTCGCACCACCAGCCCACGGCGCCTGCATGAGCGCGTTGCCTCGGCCTCCGGTGAGGATCCGTCACCGCTCACCCTGGCTGCGCCGCTCGCTCGGTCGCGGCAAGGCTGCCTGACGCTCGCCTGCGACTCGGCCTTGTCGCGCGCTCGCGGCGCGCCTGGCGGGTGGGCGTCGGATCAACCCCACCGGAGGAGACGCCATGAGCGCGTCGCACGTCCAGATCGCCGAGCTGATCGAGGTGTCGCTCGACGACATCAACATCCCGCCCGGTAACCATCGCCAGGATCTCGGCGATCTCAATGGGCTCGCCGAGTCCATCCGCACCATCGGGCTGGTGCAGCCGATCACCGTGCGTCAGCGCGACGCCGGGGGCTACGAGCTCGTTGCCGGGCAGCGACGCCTCGCCGCCGCGAGACTCGCCGGACTGAGCACCCTCCCAGCGGTGGTGCGCGGCTACGCGGATGTCGAGAGCCGCAAGGCGATGGCTGTGGAAAACCTGAACCGCAAGGATTTGGAGCCGCTCGAGGCCGCTGCCGCGTATCAGGAGTTGCTCGATCTCGGCATCGGGAATGAAGAGGTCGCCGCCCTCGCCGGCACTTCGGCACAACAGGTCAGCGATCACACTTCCCTGCTGAGCCTCCCAAGGAAGGTGCGTCGCGAACTTGCCGGCGGGGCCATCGACTACCCGACGGCGCTGCTGCTCACGCAGCTGGCCGACACCCCGGAACGGCTCACCCGTGCGCTGCACAATGCGCGTGACGGATGGAGCCTCACCTCCGCGGTGCAGCACGAGCTGCACGCGCGTGAGCTGGAACGCAAGACGGAGTCGAGCCAAGCCGAGCTCGAGAAGCGCGGCGTTCCCATCATCGAGCGTCCGCGCGACAGCTTCTCGCCGCGCGCGAGGGTGCGGCGCCTGGGCAACGGCTGGGGGTGCATCCCACTCACGCAGGCGAAGCACGCCCGGGAGGCGTGCCACGCGGCATACATCGAGGAGCACACCGGAGACATCGTCTTCGTGTGCATCGACGTGCAGCGCCATGTCGGCGTCGTGCCGGGCATCGAGGCCCCCGCCGATGCGAAGGCCGAGCGTGCTGCCAAACGCAGCGAGCGTCAGGCGCAGCGGCGGGCGCTCGCAGAACGTCGTGCGCTGCTCACGCGGCACCTGCAGAGCGTCGATGACACTGCCGCTGCGAACCATCACGCGCAGCGCATCTCGGTGCTCGATGTGGACGAGGCGGTTGCATCGGTGGCCTGCGAGCTGCTCGGCCAGACCGACGGCAGCGACGGGTATCACGGCCATGCGCGGTCGCTCACCGCTCGAGTGGCCGCGAACCCGGGAGAGCTGGCTCAGGTGGCGCTCGTCGTGGCCATGGGGCGCGCCGAGGTCTACTCGGGACGCGAGTACATCTCGCCCGACCAGCGCGCACTCGTCGCCGAGCACCTCCGCTATCTCACGGGACTGGGGTACCAGCCCACGGAGTTGGAGCTCGACATGATCCGTGAGCAGGACATCACCGTCGGCGAGGAAGACGCCAGCGCCAACCCCGACATTGAGCGCGTGGGCGCTTCGTAGGCACCCCATGTGGACGGCTACCCGCGCGGTGGTCGTCCCCTCGCCGCGCAGCGACAGCTCACCACTCGCGCGCACGCAGTACGAGCACTGCGAGTGCCATCTCTCGTGTGCCCGCGCTTCGGTGCATTCCTCGCCGACAGCGCAGATCCGCCGCCCATTCGCATCCGATCGTTCTGCGCATTGGACGCCTCGAAGCACCCGGCGCTTCGTACCCCGGATGGCGCCGTCCGGCCGGCGACCCGACCACCAGGCCGAACCTCCGCGCGGCCACGGGGTGTCCCCTTGTCGGTGAGCCGTTGATCGCTCTCATGGCATTCGAGCACCGCGCGGCCTGCGCTGCAACCCCCAAGACATGTCGCCTGCGGCGAGGGGTTTCCGCTCCGTCCTTGTGCGCGCCGCTCCCCGAAAGCCACGCGATCAACC